>CAOJHG010000241.1 GCA_948435975.1 uncultured Oscillibacter sp.
GAGCCTCCACGTCCGCATGGCCCGCCACTGCGAAAACGGGCAGGCTGTGGCGGAATTCCTCGCCTCCCATCCCCAGGTGGAGACCGTCCATTACTGCGGCCTTCCCGGAGACCCATATCACGCTCTGGCCCAAAAATACCTGCCTGACGGCTCCTGCGGCGTGGTCTCCTTCGAGCTCAAGGGCGGACGTCCCGCCGCAGAGATTTTTATGAGCAGGCTGCGCCTGGCCGCCATCGAGACCCATGTGGCCGACGCCCGGACCTGCTGCCTCAATCCCGCCACCTCCACCCACCGCCAGATGACCGACGAACAGCTTCTGGCCGCGGGCGTTCCTGCGGGGCTGGTCCGGATGTCCTGCGGGCTGGAGAACAAGCAGGACCTGATCGACGATATTCAGCAGGCATTGGAGGCGATTTGACATGCCCATTAAAATTCCAAACCAACTCCCCGCCACGTCTACCCTTCTTCATGAAAATATCTTCGTCATGACAGAGACCCGCGCTGTTTCCCAAGACATCCGGCCTCTGCAAATCCTTCTTCTGAACCTCATGCCCACGAAGGTGGATACAGAGACCCAACTGGCCCGGGTCCTTGGAAACACCCCCCTGCAAATCGAGCTGGAACTGATCGCGCCAACAAATCATGTGTCCAAAAATACCTCTCAGGCCCACATGCTGGCCTTTTACAAATCCTTTGCCAGTATCCGGGACCGGAACTTTGATGGTCTGGTTATCACAGGCGCACCGGTGGAGCTGATGGATTTTGAGGAGGTGGACTACTGGCCGGAGCTCTGTGAGATCATGGAATGGTCCAAAACCCATGTTCATTCCACGCTCCACATCTGCTGGGGGGCGCAGGCGGGCCTGTACTACCACTACGGCATCCCCAAACGCACTCTGGACCGCAAGCTCTTCGGCGTCTTCCGGCATCAGGTGGAGGAGCCTAACTTCATCCTCTTCCGGGGCTTCGACGACAGCTTCTGGGTCCCCCACTCCCGGAACACCACCGTAGACCGTGCAGACATCGAGGCGGTCCCCGCGCTGAAAATCCTCGCCGCCTCTTCGGAAGCGGGCATCTACGCGGTCAAGACGGCGGCGGGAAAGCAGGTGTTCCTGATGGGCCACGCGGAGTACGACCGGGATACTCTTTTGAAGGAGTACCAGCGGGACCTGGCCGCCGGGGTGGATATCCAACTGCCCGAGAACTATTTTCCCCATGACGACCCCTCCCGGCGGCCCCGGATGACCTGGCGGAGCTGCGCCCACCTGCTGTACGCAAACTGGCTGAACTACTGCGTTTACCAAACGGTTCCTTACGACATCCATGACATTCAGCGGGGCGTCCGGACTTGACCACCGCTGGAAAGGAGCATTCTTTCCATATGTCTTTTCGTTTTCAAGTCAACCTGGGCGGAATCCTGGATGTGCTGTCCAACCATCTTTATAAAAGCCCGGACGTCTTTCTCCGGGAGCTGCTTCAAAACGGCGTGGACGCGATTACCCTCCAGCAGAAGCAGCGGCCCCCCTGGCACGGCGGAAACATCCACATCTCTTTGGAGCCTGGCCGCCGGATGGTCTTCCAGGACAACGGCGCGGGGCTCAGCGAGGAGGATATCCACCGTTTTCTCGCCGTTATTGGACAGTCCTCCAAAACAGAGCTGGTGAACGGAAAAATTCCTGAGGATTACATCGGACGCTTTGGCATTGGCCTGCTGGCCTGCTTCATGGTCTCCGACGCCATCGAGGTCCACACCCGTCCGGAAGAAGGCGCGGCCCATGTCTGGATTGGCCGGACGGACGGAACCTACACGCTCTCTCCCTTGGACGGTCCCTGCCCTGTGGGTACGGCGGTCATTCTCCATGCCAAGGCTGGCGCGGAGAACTATTTCCTGCCGGAGACAGTCAGCAGGCTGGTGCGTTACTACGGTCTTGCCCTGCCAGTGCCGGTGTATTTGGATGGAGAGCCGGACCCCCTCAACAGCATCCCGTCGGATTTCTCCAGCATCACCCGCAGTCAGCTTCTGGCCTTCGGCGGCTGGCTCTTTGAGGAAACGTTCCTGGACGCCATCCCCATCCAGACGCCCCATATCAGCGGCGTGGCCTACGTCCTGTCCTACCGCACCGGCGCTTCTGTGAAAAACGGACACCGTATCTACCTCAAGCAAATGCTGCTGACCGAGCAGGGGGATACCCTCCTTCCGCCCTGGGCCTTTTTCCTGCGGTGCTTCTTGAACACCCACGGCCTCCGTCCCACCGCCTCCCGAGAGGATTTTTATGAGGATCACGAGCTGGAGGCCGCCCGGGAGGAATTCGCCGGCGCCGTGGGAGACTATCTCTCGAAACTGGCCCAGAGCAGTCCGGACCGCCTTCTGGAAATCGTAGACGTACATGCCCAGGCGATCAAGGCGATGGCAGTCTGGGACCGAGAGCTGTTCCGCCTCTTTATCGACTACCTGCCCTTTGAGACCTCCGAGGGGACCATGACCGGCGGGGCCCTGAAAAAAGCGGGGAAAGGGGCCTGGGTGAGTTCTGTGCCGCAGTTCAAGCAGCTCCGCCCGATTTTTATGGCCCAGGGGAAGCTGCTCATCTGCACTGGCTACGCCTCTGACGGGGACCTGATTGTCCAGCTTGCGGATACGTTTGCTCTTCCCTTAGAGCCTCTGCGGGAGGACCAGATGGACCTGATCC
Organism: uncultured Oscillibacter sp.; assembly: GCA_948435975.1. GTDB lineage: Bacteria > Bacillota > Clostridia > Oscillospirales > Oscillospiraceae > Oscillibacter. Next base: position 2,688 of record CAOJHG010000241.1, read on the forward strand.
TGGAATCCCCAAAAGACGGCGTGCAAGGGAGTCTTTTCCTCCAGACGGCGCGGCGGGTCTTGGAGTCCTTCGACTGCAAGCCGGAACTGCGTCGCTTCCTTCCCGCCACTTTGCCCACGCTGTACGTTATGAGCAGCGAGGTCCAGTTCCTCCGGCAAGTCCAGTCCGCGCAGGAGGGCGGCGGCATGTTCTCCGGCGCCCTGGCTTCCCTGCTGGATGGCGTGGAGTCACGGTTCCTCTCCACTCTCTACCTGAATCAGAACAGCCCTTTGATTCAGCGTCTTTTGGAGAGTCCGAGCAAGACGCTGCTGCAAACGATGGCTCAAATTTTATATGTACAAGCTCTGCTGGCAGGCGGGCATCCTCTTCGGAGCAGCGAACTGAAGGTGCTTAACCAGGCGCTCTTGCAGCTAGTAAACAACATAGGAACACAGGAGGTATAACGATATGGCAAAACCATTCAATGGCGACGCGCTTTATCATGCCGCCCAGCGTCTTCCAGAGGGCGGACCCCGCATGGCCGCTCTGCTGGACGCGATCCACAAGGCGGACGAGGCGGAAGACCACTACTGGCGGATGCTCCTCCGGTACGACTACGCCTGTCAGGCCACCTTCCACGACGACCCGCCCAAGGCCATACCCGTCGCGGCAGAGTTTGACCGTATTTTCGAGGAACACAGCGAGGCCCTTTACGAACGCTCCACAGACGGCGCGCCGGAGATGCACCTGATGATTACCCAGATAGGCATTGACCCCATTGCGAACCTGCCTCAGATTCCGATGCAGCAGTGGGAAGAGCTGATGCAGAATTTCCGCGCCCTGGTCCAGCGGTATCACGAGGGACTGCGGACCTACTGGAGCCAGATGTGTCAATTCTGGCAGTACGTGGACGCCAGGCAAGCGTATGTTTATTTTCAGAAGTTCTGGAAAACGGGGCGGGACGGCCTCTCCGACTGCCGGGCCTGCGAGCGCAGTCTTGCGGTGAGAATCTGCCTTCTAATCGGAGACCGCGCCGCCGCCGACGAATACGCCAAACCTATGGAGCAGGGACGCATCTGGTTTTGCAACGACACCCCCCAGCGATACTGGCTGGCCTATCTGGAGGACGCTTTGAACCGCGGAGAAACCGGCCGGGCCCGCATCTATGCCAACAAACTCTTCCGCAAGGCGGACCGCGACCGGAACGATCTGAGCTACCTGGGCGCGATTATTCACGCCTGGTCCAAAACCGACGACAGCCTGAGCCGCGCCCTGCATCTGGCGCTGAAACGGATGGCGTGGGCTGAGAGCATGTGGGATCAGAAGAAGCTCTACGATTTCTACAAGGGCTGTCATGTCTGCTTCCGGGAACTGAACAAGCAGGAACCGGCATTGAAGCTGGACCCGGCGGCAGGGGAATCTTTTCCAGAATCGTTTCCTTTTTACTGCAAAGAGGGCGTTTATGACACAGGGGTCCTGGCGGACTGGTTCTACGGCCAGGCGGAAGCCATCGGCAAAGCCTTTGACGCACGGAACGGCAGCGATTATTTTGCGAAAGACCTGGCGCTCGCGTAACTGCGCTGTGTAAAT
>CAOJHG010000242.1 GCA_948435975.1 uncultured Oscillibacter sp.
GAAGCGGCGGTTGTTCATCAGCACCCGGTCCGGGCACTCCTGCTTTCCCTCCAGCAGCCACTGGACCTGGAAATCCGGCGCGGCGTCCTCCACCTTCATTTCAAAGAGGTGTTCCCGGACGCCCGCTAGCTGGAGGAAGCTCTCATTGCTCCAGATGACCTCCCCGGTGTCAGGCCGGAAGACCATGATGGGCAGGGGGGAATTGATGAGGGTCGATTTACTGGCGGTATCCACATTGCCGGTAACGTTGTCGATGTATTGCAGGACGCCTTGGCGGCGCTTCTTTCCGCTCTGGACAAAATAGGCGTACAGGGCCACCGTGGCGGCGCCTTCCGCCAGGGCCAGAAGGGGGCTGACGGTGACTGCGGCCAATGTGAAGGCCAGGAGGCAGAGAAAGTAAAGCTGTAGGTTGGGCTGTAGAAGACGGGAGAGTTTTTTATTATTCATGGCAAAGGCTCCTTGTACAGGAATGCATTCGTCTTTTCACGAGGGGACAATAAGTCCTATTATTATAGCAGTTCTGGAGGAAAGAAGCAATGGAAAAAGGGGTATTTTCTCGAAGACGACTACGGATAAAAAAACAGCCCCCGAAAAGGAGGCTGTAAAAAGCGGCTGAAGGCGTCAGCGCTTGATATCGTAGTTCATGTTCATCAGGTTCCGGATGCTCTGGGCGTCGTCGGTGATGTTGGCGTCGCCGTGGATGGTGTGCTTGATGGCGCTGCTGGCTACGGCAAAGTTAATCATGTCCATGGTCCGGTAGCTGTTCATCATGGCGTAAATCAGGCCGCTGGCAAACGCATCTCCGCCGCCCACCCGGTCCAGGATGTTGAAGGTGAAGAGCTTGCTCTCAAAGGTGTGCCCGTCGTACCACATGAAGGCTTTCAGACTGTTCTCGCTTCCGCTGTGGGCGTATCGGACATGGCGGGCAATGCACCGGAGGTTAGGGTAACGCTGGATAAACCTCTGGAAGACCTCGTCCTGCTGCTCGTAGCTGGGCTGAAGGGGAACGCCGTCCTTCCAGTCGCCCTTTTCGTGGTCCTCCTCATCCTTCCAGAGATGGTAAGGCTCAATGCCGAAGAGAACGTCAATGTAAGGCAGGCATTCCGTGCAGTAATCCCGGGCTTCCTCCCAGGACCAGAGGGTACTGCGGAAGTTGCCGTCGAAGCTGACGGTGAGGCCCTTGGCTTTGGCGGCTTTCAGGCAGTCCATGATAAGCTGGCGGCAGTTGGACCCCAGGGCAGGCGTGATGCCGCTGAGGTGAAGCCAGGTGTAACCGTCCAGCAGGCTGTCAATGTTCACCTGAGAAAAATCGAACTCGGTAATAGCGCTGTGCTTCCGGTCATAGATCACCTTAGAAGGCCGGATGCCATAGCCGGTTTCCAGGTAGTAGGTGCCAAGGCGGTGGGTGGGCGTCTGGCCGGGGGTGGAAAGAATCATAGGCGTACAGTGAACGTCGTTGGACCGCAGCCATCGGACGGCGCTCTTTCCCAGGCTGTTGTTGGGGACGACGCTGAAAAACGTGCTGTCTACGCCCAGATTCGCCAGAGTGATCGCTATGTTGGCCTCTGCGCCGCCGTAGCTGGCTTCAAAGCTGGAGGCCATGCGGATCTTCTCATAATTCGGAGGGGTCAGCCGCAGCATGATCTCGCCGATGGTGATGAACTTCCCGCCGCCATTCTTGGGCAGCAGCGGATTCCTGTGTTCCATAAAAACGCACCTCCTGAAAAAATAACAGAATATCAAGCATCCCTTTTGACGCGGCAGAAGAAAGCACCCGAAAGACAGCGCCTCATGCCAGAAAAAACGGCGCGAGAGGAACCTCCCCCCGCACCGTAAAGGAAACGTTATCTCTGGACGCGGCCGGAAGCGTCGCCGCCAGCCAGCTTTTCTACTTCCGCAGCCGTGACGCGGTTATAGTCGCCCTCGATGGAATGCTTCAGAGCGGAGGCCGCCACCGCGAACTCTACAGCCTCCTGTGTGCTCTTGCCGCTGAGCAGGGAGTAGATCAGGCCGCCGCCGAAGCTGTCGCCGCCGCCCACGCGGTCCACGATGCGCAGGTGATACTCCTTGGAGAAGCAGTAGTCGGTCCCGTCGTACAGCATACCCGCCCAGTCATTGTCGCTGGCGGAAATGGAGGTGCGGAGGGTAATGGCAACCTTCTCGAAGCCGAACTTGTCCGCCAACTGCTTCGCAACAGACTTGTATCCGTCCTTGTTCAGCTTGCCGCCGTAAATGTCGGTGTTCTCCGCCTCGATGCCGAACACGTCCTTGGCGTCCTCCTCGTTGGAGATGCACACGTCCACATACTGGCAGAGGTCGCTCATAGCGGCGCGGGCCTCTTCGCGGGTCCACAGCTTGCCGCGGTAGTTCAGGTCGCAGGAGATCTTCACGCCCTTGGCCTTCGCCGCCTTGCACGCCTGACGGCAGATTTCCACCAGGTTGGGACCCAGGGCCGGGGTGATGCCGGTGAAGTGGAACCAGTCCGCGCCCTCGAAGATGCTGTCCCAGTCAAAATCCTCGGGCTTGGCCTCCTGGATGGCGGAATGGGCGCGGTCATAGATACACACGCTGCCCCGCTGAGAGGCGCCCTTTTCCAGATAGTAAATGCCCACACGGTCTCCGCCGCGGACGATTTTGCTGGTGTCCACGCCCAGGGCCCGCAGGCTGTTCACCGCACCCTGGCCGATGGCGTGGGCGGGGAGCTTGGTGACGAAAGCGGTATCCAGGCCATAGTTGGCAAGAGACACGGACACATTCGCCTCGCCGCCGCCGAAGGTGGCCTGAAGCTGGTCGTCCTGGAAGAAGCGGAGGTAGCCGTTAGGGGCCAGACGCAGCATGATCTCGCCGAAGGTAATCACTCTAGGCATAATCGTTGTTCTCCTTAAAATTTAATAGTGAGGGGATGCTTTTTATTTCTTGCCGACCAAATGCACCGCGAACCCGCAGATTTCATCCTTCAGGTAAATCGCGTTCAGCGTGCCGTCAGGCTTGGTCTTGGCGGTCTCTTCGGCGAACGCGAAGCCCTTGGCCTCCAGTTCCGCTTTGGCGGCGGCTACGTCAGGGGTGCCGATGGCGATATGGCCGTGCTTCCCGAGATAGGGTTCCTTCATGACCTCGACTGCGGTGCCGGCAAAGATGGAGCTGTTCCCCACTTTGACCGTCAGGCCGAACAGCGCCTCAAACATCTGGGCGGCTTTCAGGGCTTCATCGGCGTTCTCCGCGTTGATGCCCACATGAGCAAGTGTATACTCAGCCATTCCGCGCCTCCTCCACGATTTCCCGGGACTTCTTGCACAGGTCTGTAATCTCGTCCCACTTCTGGCCCTCAATCAGATCGGCCGTGACCATGTAGGAGCCGCCGCAGGCACAGATGACGGGAGCTTTGATGTACTCCGCCAGGTTCTTCAGGGATACGCCGCCGGTGGGCATGACCTTGAACTGCGGGAAGGGGGCGCTCAGGGCCTTGATTTTCGCCAGGCCGCCGGACTGCTCAGCGGGGAAGAACTTAATGACCTCCAGGCCGAATTTCAGGGCGGCGTGATAATCGGAAGCGGTGGTGCAGCCGGGGTAGATGGGGATGTTCTTCTCCTGGGCATAGGCCACCAGCTCTGCGTCGAAGCCGGGGGTGACGATGAACTGACCGCCGGCGGCAATAGTGGCGTCGATCTGGGCAGTGGTGGTGACGGTGCCGGCGCCTACCATCATCTCGGGGCAGGCTTCCTTCATGAGCTTCATGGCCTTGTCCGCGCCCGCCGCACGGAATGTGATCTCCGCCACGGGTACGCCGCCCGCGCACAGAGCCTTTGCCAGAGGCGCGGCGTCCCGCTCGGGATTGCTCAGCTTGATGACAGGGACAACGCCGATTTTAGAAATGGCCTCGTTCATTGCGTTCATTAAGTTACCCTCCTGTTTTCGATTCAAAGTGGGTCCCCGCCCCGGACAGAACGGGGACCCCACTTTCCATCATACATGAATTTTCCAAAATAGCAAGACCTTTATGGCTCTTTTTCCCAAGCCGCTCCAGGCCGGGACGCCTCTATACCTATTGGAATTCCCGGAGTTGGCGCTTTCCAGGGACAAAAGCCTGTTTTGGGGCTTACCGGTCGTAGCTCAGGTATGCGCCCTTCATGGGAGACTCCGCAAGCTCAGAGAAAAGACGCAGTACGCCGCTGGGATACTTCACCGGCTTGGGTTTCCAATTCTTTTTCCGCTCGGCCAGGATGGCGTCCATCTCCTCCGGGGTCTTCCGCTCACCC
>CAOJHG010000243.1 GCA_948435975.1 uncultured Oscillibacter sp.
ACGGGGCCTTGACCGCCCTCCATGACAGGTCTGATGGTTTCTTTCGCCGCCAGATTGTTTTGACTACAAGGGACAGACCAGTAGAGCGGACGGACGATCCGTTTCTCTCTGAGAAGTTGATTGCCGAGCGCGAAGGAATATTCCTCTGGTGTCTGGACGGGCTTCACCGCCTTCTGATAAACAATTACCGCTTCACCATCAGCGATTGGGCCGGGGAGAACATCTCCATTGTAGTCCGGGAGACTAACAACATTGTGGATTTCCTGACCTCTGCCAGTTATGTCCAGTTCAAGGGGGACAGCGAGACCGCTGCCCGTGACCTGAACGCCGTCTATAAGGTCTGGTGCGAGGATAACGCAGAGACTCCGCTTTCCCTCAAGAGCTTTTCCGGTTTCATGGCTCAAAACGCCGACGCCTACCGGCTGGAGGCCACCAACAATGTGTATATCGGCAGCAGCAAGCGATGCCGGGGCTACCTGGGAATTGAGGTCTTGGTAAAGCCGACCGCTTTCTAAAAAAAATAAAATTATCTGTACGTGCGTACACGAGTACACAGGAGTCCATCTCTGTACCAATGTACGTATGTACGGATAGTTTTGCATTTGCCATTATCTTTTATAGGCGGTCATGCCGGACTGCCACTAAAAAAGCCGGGTGAAATTCAATCCTTGTGATTTTCGTGAAAAGGGGCATTCAGTGGTGAACGGATTACATCTGTTGGTGATTTGCGGAACCATGTAATCGCTTTGTGGATAAGTGGCCTTTGTGACCCGGGCTTCATCATAGCAAATCTGAGCGGAAATTATAACTGCGAAAATCCTCATCATTCCGTGAAAATACTTTGCGGAATACAAAATCAAATTCATCGGAAAGTGAGGGAAAAGTTTTGAAATCCGATATGAGGAACGAAATCAAGGCGTATATTGTGCACCAGAAAATGACCGCAGGAGGTGGTGGATGTGCTGTCTGAAATATAGCACCGCGCTCTATATGCGGCTCAGCCGTGACGATGAGTCCCTTGGCGACAGCGTTTCCATCGAAACCCAGCGTACCGTCCTCACCCAGTTTGTCAGGGAACACCCGGAGTTCCATGTGGTATCCGAATTTGTGGATGACGGATGGAGCGGAACGAACTTTGACCGGCCCCAGTTCAAGCGGATGATGGAGGAAATTGAAGCGGGAAACATCAACTGTGTCATCACGAAAGACCTTTCCAGGTTTGGCCGCGAACACATCATGATGGGCTACTATCTGGAATTTGTGTTTCCGAAGCTGAAAGTCCGCTATATCGCCGTCAACGACAACGAGGATACCGACAGGGGTCTGTTCGATTTTGTGCCTTTCAAAAAACTCATAAAAGCGAGATTTTGTTGAAAGGGGCTGTTTTATTCCAAAAGGATGTGGTATAATCCGAGACTGACTGAACAAGAGAGAAGGGAAGAACCCCATGGAATTAGAAAAGATGTATAAAGCACTAGGCGTCAGCCAGGAAGTCTATGCCTATGGAGAAGCGATTCTTGCAGGCCTGCGGGAGCGCTTCGATGCCATTGACCAGAGGGCGGAGTACAATCAAGGAAAGGTCCTGGCGGCCATGCAGGAGAACCGGGTAAATGCCACCCACTTTGCCGCGACCACCGGCTATGGCTACGACGACGAAGGCCGAGACAATCTGGAGCGGGTCTACGCTGGTGTTTTTCACACAGAAGCCGCCTTGGTCCGCCCTCAAATCACCTGCGGCACCCACGCCTTGACAGTGGCCCTGTCCGCGAACCTTCTGCCAGGGGATGAGCTGCTGTCTCCGGCAGGTGCGCCCTATGATACCCTAGAGGAAGTCATCGGTATCCGGGAGAGCAAGTGCTCCCTCAAAGAGTATGGCGTCACCTATGCCCAGGCGGATCTTCTTCCAGACGGCAGCTTTGATTATGACGCCATCCATGCGGCCATCAACGGGCGAACAAAGCTCATCACCATTCAACGCTCCAAGGGCTACGCCACCCGCCCGACCTTTTCCGTGGCCCAGATCGGAGAACTGACCGCCTTCTGTAAATCGGTAAAGCCAGATGTGAAGGTAATGGTTGACAACTGCTATGGCGAGTTTGTGGTGACGCTGGAGCCCTCCGACATGGGCGCAGATATGGTAGTAGGGAGCCTCATCAAAAACCCCGGCGGAGGCCTGGCGCCCATCGGAGGTTATATCTGCGGCACCAAGGAATGTGTAGAGCGCTGCGCCTACCGCCTCTCAGCCCCCGGTCTTGGCCAAGAGGTGGGCGCAAACCTGGGACTGATGCCCGCATTTTATCAAGGCCTGTTCCTGTCTCCAACGGTGGTAGCAGGAGCGCTGAAAGGGGCCATTTTCGCCGCAAACGTATACGAAACTCTGGGGTTTTCTTGCGTTCCTAACGCCCAGGAGGAGCGCCATGATATCATTCAAGCCGTGACGCTTGGAAGCCGGGAAGCCATGATAGCGTTCTGCAAGGGCATCCAGGCAGCGGCTCCTGTGGATAGCTATGTGACGCCGGAACCTTGGGCCATGCCGGGATATGACAGCGACGTTATTATGGCGGCGGGGGCGTTCGTCCAAGGAAGCAGTATTGAACTTTCTGCCGACGGCCCCATCCGTCCGCCCTATGCAGTGTACTTTCAAGGAGGATTGACCTGGTATCACGCAAAGCTGGGCATTCTCATGAGTCTTCAGAAGCTGGTGGAAAGCGGAATCGTCAAACTGCCGCAAAATCCTGGAACACAATCCCTGTAAAGCCAAAATACGCAACAGAAAAAGCGTCCCCTGCAAAAAGTCCAGGGGACGCTTTTTCTGTTAAGGATAATCGCTTTACAGATTATCGTACTTGAGGATTGCGCCCTCGGAACCAGATGCGGCAATCTTGCAGTAGAGTCCAAGCCAGCCCTTTTTGAATTTCGGCTCAGGACGCTTCCACTCCTTGAGACGGGCCTCGATTTCCTCCTGGGGAACCAGCAGCTCCAGCTTACGTTCCTCCACGTCGATCATGATACGGTCTCCGTCATGGACAATGGCGATGGGACCACCCTCAGCGGCCTCCGGGGAGATGTGGCCCACGAAGCAGCCGTTGTTGGTGCCGGAGAAGCGGCCGTCCGTGATGAGCGCAGTGGTGAGGGCCAGTCCCCGTCCATAAAGGTACTTCATTGCCTTGAACATCTCGCGCATACCAGGTCCGCCCTTGGGACCCTCATAGCGGATAACTACTACATGACCGTCATGGACTTTTCCTGCGAGAATCGCCTCTTCAGCGGCTTCCTCAGAGTCGAAGCAGATGGCCTCGCCCTCGAAGTGGTACAGGCTCTTGTCAAACGCGCCGGGCTTGGTAATGCCGGTGTCAGGAGCCAGGTTGCCACGCAGGACCGCTACGCCGCCAGTGTAGCCAAAGGGATCGTCCATCGTATGCACAACCAGTCCGGTGGCAGGATAGAGATATTTGTGTGAAGCGATGTTTTCCGCCAAGGTATGGGCAGTGACGGTCATGACGCCGGTTTCCAGGATGGACTGGAGATTTTCCATCAACCGGGGAACGCCGCCATCCCGGTGGAAGTCGATGACGTTGTATTTGCAGGCGGGGTTCATCTTAGCAATCTGAGGAGTGGTGCGGGAGAGGCTGTCGAATTCCTCCAGGACCTTGATATCCAATTCGGCCTCATGAGCAATGGCGGTGAGGTGCATGACGGCGTTGGTAGAACCACTCATAGCGAGGCAGGCCTTGATCGCGTTGCGGACAGCCTCATTCGTCAGGACCTTCCGCGCAGTAATGCCCTTTTCCACCAGTTCCATGATCTTGACGCCGGTTTCCTCACCTTTCATCAGGCGGGCGGCAGAGGTAGCAGGGGCCAGGCCGCCGTCGGGCAGAGTCATGCCCAGAGCCTCCGCCAAGGCGCACATGGTATTTGCGGTGCCCAGGTAGGAGCAGGAGCCGCAGCTTGGGCAGGAGCTATCTTCCAGGGATGTATATTCCTCCTCTGTGATCTTCCCAGCGGAGAGCATACCAAGGGCCTCAGCGCTGGAGGTCTGGTCGGACTGCCGCCCGTCGAATACTACGCCGCCATCCATGGGGCCGCCGGGGAGGAAGATGCAGGGGATGTCCAGCCGGGCCGCCGCCATGAGCATACCAGGAACGATCTTATCACAGGAGCCCAGAAGAACCAGACCATCAAAGAGGTTGATTTGGGCCATGGACTCGATGGAATTGGCGATAAGTTCCCGAGAGGGAAGGATGT
>CAOJHG010000244.1 GCA_948435975.1 uncultured Oscillibacter sp.
TGGACATCACCCAGTATCTGGACCGCAAGCCCAAGGCCCTGTCCGGCGGCCAGCGGCAGCGTGTGGCCATTGGGCGGGCGATTGTCCGGGAACCGAAGGTGCTGCTGATGGACGAACCTCTGGCGGCTGCAAGGCTGTGCTTTCCGAGGAGAAGCAGAAGAACCTGGCCGTCCAGAAGACCGCCCCCCAGGAAATCATTTTGGGTGTCCGTCCCAGTCATATGATTTTGTCGAAGCAGGCAGGAAATACGCTTGCCGCCACAGTGGAGGTCTCTGAAATGATGGGCAGCGAGGTCCACTTCCACGCCAGCGCCGCAGGCCGGGATGTCGTTGTGATCGTACCTACCATGGATGTCAACGGCCAGCACATTGACGCTTTCCGCCGGGGCGACACCCTGAATCTTTCCTTCAGCGGCAATGTGTGCCACGTTTTCAGCAGAGACGGAAGAAATTTGGAATTTTAACAAACGGCAGGAGAGGGGCGCCCCGGCGTCCCTTTCTTTCGGATGCAGAGGGGGAGAACACATGAGTATTTTGAAATTGAAGCCCGCCTGTAAGGACTATATCTGGGGCGGCAGACGGCTGGCGGACGAGTATGGCATTGTGTCCGAAAAGGAAATTCTGGCGGAAGCGTGGGTGCTCTCCTGCCACCCGGACGGGCCTTCTGTCATCGTCAACGGACCAAACCAGGGAAAGACGCTGGCAGAATACATCCAGGCGGGCGGCAGGCAGGTACTGGGGACCCATTGCCGCCGCTTCCGGGACTTTCCGATTTTGGTCAAGTTCATCGACGCGAAGCAGAACCTGTCCGTTCAGGTACACCCCGGCAACCGCTACGCTTTGGCCGAGGAGCATCAGTATGGCAAAACCGAGATGTGGTATGTGATGGATGCCGGACCCAGCGCATACCTCTATTATGGCTTCAAGCGGGAGGTCAGCAAAGAGGAATTCGCCCGGCGCATCCAGGAAGATACCTTGCTGGAAGTCCTGAATGCCGTTCCCGTTCAGAAAGGCGACGTGCTGTTTATCGAATCCGGCACGATTCATGCGATTGGAGCAGATATCCTGATTGCGGAGATTCAGCAAAACTCTAATGTGACCTACCGGGTTTACGACTATGGCCGGGTAGGCAAGGACGGAAAAAAGCGGGACCTGCACATCGAAAAGGCTTTGGCGGTGACGAACCGGGTGCCCATCCTCCGCAGCGGCAGGAGTTACCCCCATGTGGCCGACTGCGACTATTTTACCGTAGACAAGCTGAATCTGGATGGAAGCGTCATGCGCAAGGTGGAGGGCGTCGTGGGGGCAGAGTCCTTTGTCAGCATCCTCATTATGAATGGAAGCGGGAACATCCTCTGCGGCGGCGAGTCCGTCCCCTACCAAAAGGGTGACAGTTTTTTCCTGCCCGCCGGCAGCGGCGTTTACACTGTGGAAGGAAGCTGCGACGCGCTGATTACCTCTATCCGGGACAAGACCAATCTGGTGCGTGCGGGCATTGACATCGGCGGCCGCTATACCAAGGTAGGCCTGGTAGATGAAGAGCAGAGGTTCATCGCCTATCGGGAGCTGCCCTTCAACACCGAATCGCCGGAGCAGTCCATCCGGGACGCCGGGGACGCGGTGCTGGCTCTGCTGGAAGAGAACGGGATCGATTTGGAGCTGTGCGCCAATGCGGGCGCAGGCGTGGCTGGGATTGTGGAAGAGGGCGTGGTAAAATACTCCAACAACATCGGATGGAAAAATGTCCCTGTTGCGGCGCTGCTTTCTGAACAGCTTCCCATTCCAATCCATGTGGCCAACAATGCCGACTGCGCCGTTTTGGGCGAGATGGCGGCTGGCGCGGCAAAGGGCTGTCAGGATGTTCTGCTGTTGACGGTAGGCCGAGGCGTGGGAAGCGGCCTGGTGCATAAGGGGCAGCTTTACGACGGCGCGGAGTTCGGGCACATGGTCATTGAGGAGGATGGACGGCCCTGCTCCTGCGGCCGGAAGGGATGTCTGGAAGCCTATGTCTCCGTTACGGCGCTTCGGAAGGAGACGGCGGAAAAGCTGGGGACCCCGATGGAGTGGGAGGAGCTGTGGAAAGCGGCCTGCGCCGGAGATGAAAAGGCAAAGGAGCTGGCAGAGACCTACATCCGCCGCCTGAGCACTGGCGTGGTGAACCTGGTAAACATTCTCCACCCTGAGATGGTGGTCATCGGCGGAAATCTGGCCGCTTTCGGCGAGACCTGGCTGGGACCGCTGAAGGAGAGCGTACAAAGCAAGTCCTTCGGCGGAGAGCATTCTGTCGTGCCGGAAATCAGAGCGGGGAGCCTGGGCCGGAAGGCGGGGACGCTGGGCGCGGCAAATCTGGTTTGAGGACATAGCAGGGCAATGACGCTGGAGGTTTTAGTAAAATGGGACAAATCAATTTTGCAAGATTGAAAAGGTGTATGAGCCGGGCCAAGCAGGGCGGAGAGCTGACCATCGGTTTCTTCGGCGGTTCCATTACCCAGGACTGTGCGGCCTCTGTTCACCGGAACTGCTATGCCTGCCGGGTCTTTCGCTGGTGGGAGTCTGCGTTTCCGGAGGCGAGGTTCCATTATGTGAACGGCGGTATTGGAGGGACAAGCTCTCATTTTGGCGTGGCCAGGGCGGCACCGGATCTGCTGATGTACCAGCCTGATTTTGTAGTGGTGGATTTCAGCGTGAACGACATCGAAAACGAACTGCGGCAGGAAACCTATGAGGGCCTTCTCCGTCGAATCTTGTCTTGGCCTTCCGCTCCAGCGATAGTGCTGCTGAATAACGTTTATTATGATACAGGATACAGTGACCAGGACTGCCACAACGAATTGGGGAACTGGTACAGCCTGCCCCACGTCAGCATACGCGATACAGTCTATCGGCGAATGCTGGCGGGGGAGTTCACCCGAACCCAACTGACCGCCGACGGACTCCACCCAAATGACCTGGGCCACGAACTGATTGCCGCTGAAATCGCAGCGCTTCTGGAGAGGGTCAAGGCGCAGATGGAGGTTTCAGAGGAGGAGGCTCCCCTGCCTGTTCCAATGACAGCCAACGCCTATGAGTACGCCCGGCGGCTGACCATTCGGGAGGTCTCGCCGGTCCTCTCTGGCTTCCGCGCTGACTCAGAGGAGAAATCGGGGCATTTGGACTGCTTCAAAAATGGCTGGATTGGTCATCGGCCAGGAGATTCCATTCAGTTTGCGGTGGAGGCATCCTGCATTGCGGTCCAGTACCGTAAGACCATTCAGCGGCCCGCACTGTCCGCAGAGCTGGTGTCGGACGGCGATACGGGCCACCCTGTGTTTTTGGATGGAAATTTTCACGAGGACTGGGGAGACTGTCTGTTTTTGGAGCCGGTTCTCCATCATGGCCTTTTTGGAAAGCATACCATCAAAATCACGGTCACAGACGCGCCGGCTGAAAATCTCACGCCTTTTTACCTGCTGTCGCTAATCATTGCATAGGGCGGCGGCACTGGACAGGGGAATCAACACAAGCGGAAACGGGGTCTCTGCGGGCTTGTATACCTAAAGCGCATGGTTCCGGATATATTTTAAGTATTTGACTTTCTCTTGAAAATTCGATATCATCCAGTTAAAATTACGGAGAGAAGGGGTATTCGTGAGCATTACCGTCAATATTCGATACACTGGCAGAAACGGAAGCGCCCGGAAATTTGCGGAAGAAATGACCGCGTCCGGACTTGTGGAAGCGGTCCGGGCTGAAGCGGGAAACGAGGGCTACGAGTATTTCTTTCCGATGGAGGATGCGGAGACCGTCCTGCTGATTGACCGCTGGACCAGTCAGGAGGCCATCGACCTCCACCACAAATCTGAGATGATGAAACAGATTGCGGCGCTGCGGGAAAAATACGGCCTTCGGATGAAAGTAGAGCGGTTCACGGATTTATAAGCGGGAAATTTTGAGAGAAGGAAGGAACTATACGATGATTTACAAGAGCTTTCAGGACCTCCAGCTTTCCATGCTGGGAATGGGCGCTATGCGGCTCCCGGTGATTGATGGGAACGATGCGCAGATTGACGAGGCTGCCGCCATGAAAATGGTAGATCAGGCCATGGAACAGGGGGTCAACTACTATGACACCGCTTGGGGGTACCACGGCGGAAACTCCGAATTGGTGCTGGGCCGGGCTCTGCGCCGCCATCCCCGGGAGCGCTTCTATCTGGCCGACAAATTCCCCGGCTACGACCTGTCCAACATGGATAAGGTAGAAGAGATT
>CAOJHG010000245.1 GCA_948435975.1 uncultured Oscillibacter sp.
GCCGAACTCTACCGGCGTACCGCCTGCGCGGTACACGCCGTCCCGGACCCGCTGCGCCACCTGGCGGAGATTAAAATGGCCGGGCACGCACTCGCTCCAGGCGTTGGCGATACCGATGACAGGGCGTTTGAGATCCTCGGTGGTAAAGCCCATAGATTTCAGGGTTGCGCGGTAATACTGGTTTTCGATGCCTTGCAGAATTTTTTCACTGCGTTCCATAAAATGCCTCCTCATATTTCAGTAATGCCGCCGGAAAAGACAAAGCCTTGCGGCGGTCATGCGTGGAATTATGGGACATCTTCATTTTGTCATATTTTCGCGCCGGATGCAACCATTATTTCTGAATCCGGCGCAGAATCTCATGCAGCTAATTCAGCGTCCCTTCCGCCTGAGTAAAGAGCTGGGCTATCCGTTCCGCCGCCGCAGGGCAGGAGGCCAGCTCCGGGTCCCGCTCCAGCAGGGCGTCCGCCGCTGCTTGGGCATCCTGGAGGAGCTTGGTATCACAGCCGGTATCCGCAATCTTCAGCCCTGGGAGGCCGTGCTGCCGCTGGCCGAAAAAGTCGCCGGGGCCGCGAAGCCGCAGGTCCTCTTCCGCAATTTTGAATCCGTCAGCAGTCTTTGTCATAACCTGGAGGCGCCGGCGTGTCTCCTCGTTCCGGTTGTCAGAGATGAGGATACAGTACGATTGGTGGCTTCCCCGGCCCACCCGTCCCCGAAGCTGATGCAATTGGCTCAGGCCGAACCGTTCCGCATTCTCCACCACCATCACGGCGGCGTTCGGCACATCCACGCCCACCTCAATCACCGTCGTGGAAACCAGAATATCCATTTCGTGGGCGGCAAAGGCGGTCATCACGGCGTCCTTCTCCTTGGGTTTCATCTTGCCGTGGACAAAAGCAACCCGCAAATCCGGGAATACCCTCTCCTGTAGGTCCTTCGCGTACTGGGTAACGGCTTTTCTCTCGTCGGGCTGCTCTTCGCTTTCGGACACTTGGGAACATACGATATAGGTCTGCCGTCCCTCCGCCGTCAGTTTTCGGATGAAGTTGTATACCCGTGTGTGGTAGCTGCCGGGAACTGCATAGGTTTCTATAGTCTGCCGTCCCGGGGGAAGCTGGTCGATGATGGAAACATCCAGGTCCCGATACAGGATCAGGGCCAGAGTCCGTGGAATGGGTGTGGCTGACATGACCAGGGTGTGGGGATGGGCCCCCTTCGCTGCCAAGGCCGCCCGCTGCGCCACGCCGAAACGGTGCTGCTCGTCCGTCACCACCAGACCCAGGCTGGCGTATTCCACCCCGCCCGAGATCAAAGCGTGGGTTCCGGTAACAAAGTCCAGTTCCCCCGCCGCCAACTGGGTGCAGATAGTTCGCTTCTCCTTGGCGGAGGAAGAGCCAGTGAGGAGAGCACAGCGGATTCCCAGCGGTTCCAGCAAGGGGGCCAGACCGGCGTAATGCTGGCGGGCCAGAATTTCAGTAGGGGCCATAAGGGCGGCCTGCCGGTTGTTTTTCACACAGAAGTAAACGCAGGCAGCGGCGACCATGGTTTTACCGGAACCAACATCCCCCTGACACAGACGGTTCATCGGTGTACCAGAGCACATATCCGCCAGGGCCTCTTCCACACATCGCCGTTGAGCGCCGGTGAGGGTGAAGGGAAGAGCGGAATAAAAGGCGTCCATATCCACTTTATGGCAGGGAGGTACTTGAACCGTCTCCTGATTCTGCCGGATGCGCCGGAGACCGGCAGCGAAGAGGAACAGCTCCTCAAAAGCCAGCCGCCGCCGCGCAAGGGCCAGGGCTTCTTCGTTCTCCGGGAAATGGATATTCTCATAAGCAAAACCAGCGGCACAGAGCTGATATTCCCGCCGCACTTCATCTGGGAGAACATCCTGCAGAATACCTGTACAGGCGTTGAGTCCCTGGCGAATGGAACGGGAGAGGATCAATTGGCTCACTCCGGCGGTCAGGGGGTAGATGGGCACAATGCGCCCAGTGAATTCCTGCTTTCCTTCCAGTTCCACCACAGGGGAGGCCATCCGCCGGTGTGCCTGATAGCCCTCGGCCTTTCCATAGAAAATGTAGGTCTGCCCCTTTACAAGACTGGTTTTCAGCCAAGTCTGATTGAAGAAGGTGACATCCAAGGTCCCGGTAGCGTCCACAGCCCGGACTTTCACCAAATCCATACCCTTTCGGATGTGAGAGACGACGGGGGTATCTGCGATCATCGCCGCTACACAGGCAGAAACGCCGGGTTCCAGTTCAGCGATGGTTCGGACTTCCCGACGATCTTCATAGCGCCGGGGAAACCAGGAAATCAGGTCCCCTAATGTGGCGATTCCAAGCTTTTGGAGAGCCTTTGCCCGCTGTTCGCCAACGCCCTTGACGAAGCGGACATCCGTGAATAGATCCGCCATAGCGTCCCTCCTGTTCCGCATAAAAGTATTCTAATAAATAGTTTAGCCTGTTTTGACAGGAAATGCAAGGGGGACGGGGTTCAGGCGAGGAAGTCCATCCGCCGGATTTCGAGTCTGCGGCTGCGGAGGCGCTCCAGGCTGGCGGGAGAGCTCTTTACAATGGCGAAATCCCCGCATATCCGTGCCAGTTTCTCCTTCCAAATGGGCGCTTCCGCGATGGCGGTGTCGAGCGCTTTATTCGTCAGCCGCTGCTGTTCTCTTGGGGGAACGTCCAGGAGGGGAATGGAGGCCCTGCACTGGTCATAAAGCTGGTCGTACAGGCGGTCACCCAAATAGGCGGCATACTCTGTAATGCACGCGCCGGCACCGCTCTCCGCGTCCTGCTCGGAGAGGAAGCAGTCCACGCCGCCGAACATCAAGCCCAGCAGGGGCCGTCCCGTTCCCATATCCACATCTGGGACGTCGTTCGGGTCGCAGGCGGCGTTGACGAAATCCAAAAAATGATGGAGCCGCCTGCCAAGCCTGGCCTCCGCATGGCCACCCTCCGCCAGCTCCCAGAAGCAGTCCAGAAGCTCCCGCACAGGCTGTCGGAAAGCGCGGGGCCTTTCATACAGGAGGGGGGCTCCCTCGGTTTCCGTCCAGGCGCAAAACATCGGCCAAAGACGCTCCAGGCCCAGCGCCGCCAGAGTGAGCGTCTGCGCTCTTGTGCAGGAGGAAAGGGCCGTTTTGACAGCCTTATACAAATCATAGGTAATCATAAAATGCCTCCTGGTTCTTCGAAAGGAAACGGCGCACGGAAGAGCCTCCATGCACCGTTTCGAGGGGATCACGCGGGATTTCGGGGACTGAAATTGATGTAAATGGGCCGCTGCTCCACACGCCGGAAGACGTGGAACTCCTCTCCAAGAGCCTGATACAACACCCTGCCGGAAAAGACGAAGACCTCCCCGGCGGCCCCGTTGTCTGGGATAAGCTCATACATTGGCATTTCCCCGTTGATGGGCTTGATGGTCCCCCGACGGCGGAGCTGGCCGTTTTGGTATCGGACATAGCGGTTTTCCCGGGAAAAGTGAGAAATTCGGAAGCGGTATCATATGCGCCGTTTCGAGAATAGGTTCCATAAAGGACATCCGTTCTTTTGCCAGCGTACTGATAAACATTCAACAAAAGCGAAATAACCAGAAGCGTACCTAAAACCCAAACCAGCCTTTGACGAATGACACGGATGACCTTCACAGAAAACGCCTACTTTCAGGACTGCTGGAATCTCACACCCGCGCCACGCCGGAATCAATGGCGGCCTGCCGGACAGCAGCGGCTACAGCGTCCTTCACGCGAGGATCAAACGCGGCAGGGATAATATAGTCCGCAGAGAGTTCCTCATCAGAAATAATGTCCGCCAGAGCATGGGCGGCGGCAATTTTCATAGCGTCATTGATGTCGCTGGCCCGCACATCCAGCGCACCCCGGAAAATACCAGGGAAGGCCAGGACGTTATTGATCTGGTTGGGGTAGTCGCTGCGGCCTGTGGAGACCACCGCTGCACCGCCGGCCTTAGCGTCGTCTGGGAAGATTTCCGGGGTAGGATTGGCGCAGGCGAAAACGATGGCGTCCTTGTTCATGGTCTTCACCATCTCCACGGTGACAGAATTGGGAGCAGAAACGCCGATGAACACATCCGCACCCTCCAGCACACCGGCCAAAGTCCCAGCTTTCTTGGCGGGATTGGTGACCTGTGCCAGTTCTTCCTTGATCCAGTTCATGCCCTTCTCACGCCCGGCGTAAATGGCCCCTGTGCGGTCGCAGAGGGTAATGTCTTTGGCCCCG
>CAOJHG010000246.1 GCA_948435975.1 uncultured Oscillibacter sp.
GGATACCTCTGCACCACGCCTATGATCGTCTGCAACACCGAGGACTATGAGAGCGTCAAGGCCGCGGCGGAAGGAACAGTCAAGGCTGGGGCCAAATTGCTGGAAGTGAAGGGATAAGAGTTTTGCTCTTTTATGTGAACGGCGCTGCATAGATCAAACCTGTGTCCCCAAAGGGCGGCTGGCGTGTGAGGGATTCCTGCGCCAGCCGCTTTTTCTGCGGTTTTCAGGCATACTCTCCCAGTTCCAGGCATAGGCATAAGGAAACAGAGGCGGTGAACTGCCGTCCTGCGATTCGGAAAGGAGTGTTTCCTATATGGACATGCTGGAGATGGATAAGAGCGTAAAAGAACTGCGGGAGCTGCGCCGCATGGCAAAGGAATTGGAGAAGGAGATTGAAAGCGTGGAGGATGTGATTAAGGCTGAGCTGACCGCCCAGGGCCTGGACGCGCTGGAGGGGCCGGATTGGAAGATTACCTGGAAAAGCGTCACCAGTAACCGCCTGGACGCCTCTGCTCTGAGAAAGGAGCTGCCGGAGATTGCAGCCCGTTTTACAAAGCAGAGTACCATCCGGCGTTTCCTGCTGACCTGAAGCGACAGTCCGCCGCCTTCCCAGAGCCTTTGGAGAAAGACACTGCTTGACGGGGGTTCCCTAATCACGTATAATGCGCTTAGGAGCCAGCCTCCCTATCTTGAGAAGGCCGGAAAGGAGCGCCTGTTATGAATGAGCGGAAAACCTATCAAATCGCAGAGGAGGATCAGATTTTATCTCCGTCCCTGATCTACTATAAGGACTACCTTGAGGAAAACACAAAGAAGCTGATTGGACTGATAGGCGGCGTACAGCGGATGTGGCCCCATGTGAAGACCCATAAATGTGCAGAGGTGGTGAAGCTGCTGCAAAGCCACGGCATTAACCGCTTCAAGGCGGCGACCATCGCAGAAGCGGAGATGCTGGGGCAGTGCGGGGCGGCGGAGGTCATCCTGGCCTACCCTCTTCTGGGACCTAATGTGCCGCGCTTCATGACCATTCAGAAGGCATTCCCTCAGACCCGCTTCTGGGCCATTCAGGAGGACTATGACTGCATCGTAAAGATTGCGGAGGCGTCCATAGAGGCGGGCCTGACAACGCCCCTGATGCTGGATATCAATCCTGAAATGGACCGCACAGGAATGCCAATGGAGCGGGCGGCGGAGATGTATAAAAGCCGCCTCTCCGGGGTCCAGGTGGGGGGACTGCATTGTTACGACGGACATCACCATAATCCCTCCAAGGAAGGCCGTACTGCCGATGCCGCCAGAACTGCGGAAAAGCTGCTGGCCGTAAAAGCGGAGATTGAGGCCGGCGGCTTGCCTGCGCCCATCATCGTCGTGGCCGGGACGCCGTCCTCTGTGTGCTATGGAGCGTACCCGGAGTTCTTCGTTTCCCCAGGGACGGCCTTCCTCAACGACTATGGCTATCAGAAGCTCATTCCCGACATTCCAGCAATCCCCGCCGGACTGGTCTTGGGCCGGGTCGTCAGCCACCCGGCGGGAGACCTGTTTACCATCGACGTCGGCGTAAAGGCCATTGCCGCGGACCCCGCGCCCGTCCGAGGTGTGATTGCGGGCTACGAGGACGCTGTGGAACCCGTGATGCAGAATGAGGAACATTGGGTCTTCCGGATGCGCCCAGGCACGGACAAGGCGCGGCCTCCTTTGGGCGAGGTGGTCTATGTGATTCCCACCCACATCTGCCCCACCAGCGCCCTCTATCCGGAAGCCGTCGTAGTGGAGAAGGGCCATGTGACAGGGACCTGGGAGATCACCGCCCGGAACCGGGTGCTGACGGTTTAAGGACCCTTATAGAAGGATGACATAAAGAAAGGAAGCAGAAAAATGGACGTTTACGAGAGATTGAAGGAACTCAATTTGGAACTTCCCCAGGGCCTGGCGGCGGGCGGCCTGTACCGTCCGGTGAATCAGACGGGAAACCTGCTGTTCGTGTCCGGACAAGGGAGCATTGACGGAGACAAGCAGTTGACAGGCCGTCTGGGGGTAAACCTGTCCGTAGAAGAGGGACAGGCCGCCGCTCGGGTCTGCGCCATCAACACGCTGGCGGCGCTCCAGGCGTATCTGGGGGACCTGAACAAGATCAAGAAGTGTGTGAAAATCCTGGCTTTCGTGGCGGGCGGCGACAGCTTTACGGAACAGGCCAAGGTGGTCAATGGCTGCTCTCAGCTATTCATTGACGTGTTTGGCGATGAGGGACGCCACGCCCGCTCGGCCATCGGCACCAACAGCCTGCCTTTGGGTCTGGCAGTGGAGGTGGAATCCATCTGGGAGATTGAAGGATAAGCCTGGAAAATTCCATACATATAAGAAGCGGCGGACATCCGGTTTTGAGATGTCCGCCGTTTTTTGCCCTTGTGTGGGGCTGTACCTTTGAATTCAAAACCTTCTGCCGCCGGATCTCATGCGGTCGATCTGGTTTTGGACCTCCCGCAGTTCCTCCGTCAGCTTCCGCTGGCACTCCACGTCATGATTTTGCAGCGCCAGCAGCAGGCGCATGTTCAAGGCGTGCTGGGCGTCTATGAGCATGTTCAGCGTAATGCCCCGGTTTCCGTTCTGCACCTTTTCATGGCTCTCCATTCCAGCGGACCTCCCGTGTTGACTGACGGAGGGATACGCTTCACCATCCGCCTGTTTTATAGCATAACACCGTCTGCTGAAACGATTCTGAAAACCCGAAAAGAGACGCAGCCCGCACCGGAGCCGCGCCTCTTTCGTATAGGAAAGCCTCACTGCCGCGCATTTTCCAGGTCCTGGCAGTATTTCTGCTGGTATGTGTGGAAGAGCCGGTCATAGGTTGGATTGGAGCCATGATGGAGCTGGTGCATGTAGGTATGGCTGTCCGTCCAAACGATGTCTGTTTCCGCAAAGGTGCCCCGCAGCACGTTCAGGGCTACATTGGAACAGTGATCGGAGACCCGCTCCAGGTTAATCAGCAGCTCCAGGAACTGGGCGCCTATCTCCACGGTGCATTTCCCGTTCTTGATCCGCTCTACATGGAAGTCCTTCAACTGCGCGGCGAGGATGTCCACCACCTCCTCCAGCGGCTCTACTTGGACGGCGTCGGACCGCTGGTGGGTGCGGCAGCAGTGAAGCGTCTTTTCCACGGTCTCCTGAACCGCTCCAGAAAGTACCTTCAGCTCCTGGAGCGCCTGGGCGGAAAAAGCCAGGTTCCGCTCATGAAGAAGGGTCGCGCATTCAGACACGTTCACCGCATAGTCGCCCATCCGCTCAAAGTCCGACAGCGTGTGCAGCAAAACGGAGACCTTTACGCTTTCCTCTTGAGAAAGGATGCGGTCCGTCAGCTTTACTAGATAGCTGTCCAGCATTCCTTCCAGTTTGTCCAGGGTGGATTCGGTCTCGTTCAGCCGCTCCAGCTTCTTGGCGTCGAAGCGTTCCAGCAGCTCCAGGGACAGGCCCAGGTTTTCCTGTGCCATGACGCCCATCTGCATCACCGCCGCGGCAGCCTGCTCCAGAGCCAGAGCGGGAGTGGCCAGGAAGCGTTCGTCCAAAACAGAAATCTCCTTGTCCGCGCCGGGGTCGATTCGCTTCACCAGCTTGACGAGCTGCTTGTGGAAGGGCAGAAGGAGCAGGGTGCAGCAAATGTTGAAGGTCAGGTGCAGGTTGGCGATGGCTCCCCGGTTCATGACCATCGTCCAGAAGGAGAAGTGGAACAGCGCATTTCCGCCGTAAAGGAGGACCAGAAAGACCAAGGTGCCTGTAATGTTGAAGGTCAGGTGCAGGGCGGCAGTGCGCTTGGCGTTCCGGCTGGCCCCAATGGAGGAGACCAGGGAGGTCAGACAGGTGCCGATGTTCTGGCCCATGATGAGTGGGAAGGCGATATTGAAGGAGATGATCCCTGTGGCGCTGAGGGCCTGGAGGATGCCCACCGAGGCCGCCGAGCTGTGGAGTATGGCCGTGACCAGAGCGCCTACCAGAACGCCCAGGAAGGGATTGGAGAAGGACGCGAACATCTCCTGAAAGGCCGGAGAGTCCTGAAGAGGACCCATAGCGGTTTCCATGCTGCTCATGCCGATGAACAGGAGGCCCATGCCCAGGAGAATCTGCCCGAAGTAGCGCTTCCCGCCGCTGTTGAGGAATAAGTAGAACACGATGCCCGCCGCGGCCAGCAGTCCGCCCAGGGCCGAGGGCTTGAGCATCATCATAAAGGGG
>CAOJHG010000247.1 GCA_948435975.1 uncultured Oscillibacter sp.
ACCCGCAAAAAATACCGCGGCGGATGAGCGCTGTGAAAGGAGGGAAAGACACTATGGCAAACCGTCAGTGCAGCAAAGGGCGTCCGACGCGGGCCTTATCGTCTGGACAGCCGGGGATGTTCGCCCGCGCCAAGAGCCAGACGCGGCAGGGGAGTCCGGCAGGCGGGACCGGCAGGCCCAGATTTTCGGAACCGGAGGTGCGCCGCTGGCCCCATCCTGTAACCCCGGCTTCATCAGCGGCCCCGGAAACCGCACCGGAGCCGGCCGGCGCCACGCTCCATTATATCCGCTGCGCCATGTCCTACCAGAACCAGCTTTTAGCGGATATCAAGGTCCTTCTGGAACAGCTTGCCGCGGACGAGAGAGAAGAGAAATAGCCGTCAGAAACCAATTCAATCAGAAGTTTTGAAGACTTTTTTAATCTTTTGTAAACTTATCGCCCCTCTGCAAAAACTTTTCTTCTAAACTTTGAAATAGCGGCTTCGGTCGCTATTTTTTCTCTTGTGTTTTTGTGGGACGGGCTATATAATGAGAGAGCGTTTATGTCTTTGGGCATACGCGGATTTTAATAGCACGCGCCGGAGGCTTCCGTTTTGCGGGGCCTTGGGCGCACGGAGGTTTCCATGGCAAGATCTCGCCTCAGTAAACGCAAACGCCGCAGACACCGCCACTGGCTCCGGCTTCCAGTGATTGTGCTTCTCCTTATCGCGGCTGGGTACGCCGGTGTGCATGCCCTCTTCCAGACCCCTGAGCAGAAGCCCGGAAAGCCCGACGCCGTTCAGACATCCAGTGACGGTGCGCCGCCGGAAGGCATGTCAGAGGAGGAATTCCAGGCTCTCCGGTCCCACCTAGAGCGGAAGGATTCCTTTTATACCATCCTGGTTTCCGGCGTGGACGATGGAAACGGCGGCAGCGACACTAACATCCTTGTAGCCGTAGACGCCGCCAACGGGTATATTTATGGCGTCAGCATTCCCCGGGATACCAAAGCGAACATCAACGGAAAGAACTACAAAATCAACGCCGCCTATAACATCGGAGGCATGGAGCTGCTTGCGGAGACAGTGTCCAACCAGCTTGGCATCCCGGTGGATTATACTGTATTGGTGGACCTTCGGGGATTCCGGACCCTTGTGGATACCATCAACGGCGTGGATTTTTACATTCCTGTGAACATGGATTACGATGACCCCATCCAAGGCCTGTCCATCCATTTCCCGAAGGGGATGCGGCACCTCAACGGGTCTGATGCGCTGAAGGTGGTCCGCTTCCGCCACAACAACGACGGCACCGGCTACGGAAGCGAGGACATTGGCCGTATGCAGACCCAGCAGGATTTCCTGAAAGCTGTGGCCAAGAAGATCCTGACCCCCTCCAGCGTCACAAAGCTGGATGAGTTCGTAAAAATCTTCGATCAATACGTAGAGACAGACCTGAGCCTGGGCAACCTGGCATGGCTGGGCGGGCAGGCGATCTCCATCGGCGCAGAGGGCATCGACTTTTCCACCCTGCCCGGAGAATGGAAGTCCCCTTATATCTATCTGAATCAGGAAGAGACCCTGGCGGTTCTGAACCAATACCTGAATCCCTATATAGAAGACCGCCTGCCGGAAGACCTGAATCTGCTGGCTTGACCCATGCCTGAAAGGAGCTGTTCATGAAAAAGCGCATCCCCTCGTTTCTGCTGGCGCTGTGCCTGCTGCTCACGATTCCCGCCCACGCTGCTCAGGAAGCGCCGGAGACGTTTGCCCCCGTCCGCCAGAAGACATATGCGGGCCAGTTTTCGGATGTGCCTCCGGCGTCGGTGTTTTTCGACAACGTGGCGGCCCTGTATGAGTACGGCCTGACCGTGGGCCAGTCTGACGGCACATATCGCCCAGAGACCTCCATGACCGTGGGACAGGTGGTGATTTTCGCGGGGCGTATCCGAAGCCTCTACCGTACCGGCAGCGCAGAGGACGGTCCCGCTGGATTTGCTGGAGAGGGAACCACGGCGGCGGAACCCTACCTCTGGTATCTTCAAGCGGAAGGCGTGCTGGACCATGACTTGGACCAGGCGCTGACCCAAACAGCGACCCGCGCCCAGGTAGCCCATGTTCTGGCGGGGGTCCTTCCGGAAGAGGTCCTGCCAAACGTTAACGACAGCCTGATTACCCAGGCCTATGCAAGCCGCCGGTTTATCCGGGATGTCAGCGAATATACGCCCTATTACCGGGATATCCTCTCTCTGTACCGCAAGGGTATTTCTGCGGGCAGCGACAGCGCGGGGACCTACCTGCCGGACGCGCCCATCACCCGTGGAGCTGCTGCGGCCATGCTGACGAGAATGGTAGACCCCTCTCTGCGAATAACGCCCCAGTGGACCTTAGCGGACCTCTACAGCGCGGCGGGCACCCGGATGGAGGACCTGATAGAGCCGGGAAAGCAGATTCTCTCTCCTGTCAGCGATGAAGAGATGGACGAGGCGATCCGTTACATGCTGGCCGCTGGGCAGAGCCAACTGACACTGTATTATCCCGGCGTCACTGCGAACCGGGCCAGGCAGGTGATGGAACAGGCCCTGGCGGTACTGAAACGGTACTGCGAACAGAGCTATAATACCGTCTATTGCAACTACACCATCGCGGGCGTTGTGACGCTGCTGTTCTCCGCTGCCGGGACGGGAGGCCATCTGGAGGAATACCGGGCCGCCACCATGGAAGCTGCCATCGCCGTCCATGACCAGCTTTGGGAGAGCGGAGAAATCACGCCGGACATGACCCAATATGAAAAGGCCCAGGTCTACTACGGCTGGATTTGCGGCCATTGTGAGTACGACTATCAGGCCGGGGATGAGTCCATCAGTCACATCGCCTACAGCCTGTTTCAAAATGGGTCCGCCGTGTGCGATGGATATACTGGGGCGTACAATCTCCTTTTGAAGCTGGAGGGCATTGACTGCGAGGCCCTTTCCAACGACAGCCACATCTGGACCGTGGCAACGCTGGATGGCGTCTTGTACCATATCGACACCACCTGGGGGGACAGCACCGGCGTGGTAAGCTATGAGTATTTCGCCATGACGCCGGAACGCTCCCGCTTGTATCATAGCTGGTGAGGCGGACAGGGGGCGGGGAAATGAAAAAGAAACGGCGGGCGGGCCTGGACACCATCCGGGGGCTTGCGCTGCTGAGCATGACCGCATACCACGCCTGCTGGGACCTTGTCTGGACGTTCGGATTGGAGATGCCCTGGTATCAGAGCTTTGGAGCCTATGTCTGGCAGCAGGGCACTTGCTGGACGTTCCTGCTGCTGTCAGGATATTGCTGGACGCTGGGGCGGCGGAAGCTGTGGAGAGGACTGGCGTCCTTCGGCGGCGGGATGCTGGTGACGGCGGTGACGGTGCTGTTTATGCCGGAAAACCTGGTTTTCTGCGGAGTGCTGACGCTGTTGGGGACCAGTACGCTGCTGCTGATTCCTCTGGAGCCGCTGATGAAACGGATTCCTGCGCGGGCGGGACTGGCGGGAAGCTTTTGCCTGTTTATGCTGCTGCGGGATGTGAACAGAGGCTGGCTGGGCTTTGAGGGAGTCCGTCTGGCGGCGGCGCCCTCTTTCTTTTACCGGAACCTGATGACGGCCTGTCTGGGGTTCCCGCCAAGGGGATTTTTTTCTACGGATTATTTCTCCCTCCTGCCATGGTTTTTCCTTTTCCTGACAGGCTGTTTTCTTTACCGCCTCCGGCCTGAAGAAGAACAGGAGGGCTGTTCCATACCGCTGGTGACCGCAATGGGGCGGCATTCCCTGTTGATCTATTTGGCGCACCAGCCAATTATCTATGGAGTGCTGTGGGGAGTGTATAGGCTGCTTCCATAGAGTCCGGAAGGCTCTGGGTCTGGTACGCCTCGGCATAAATGATTGAGAAATTACGAAGGAGGACACGGCATGGAAAAATGGATGTATATGATGATGATGATTAAGAAGAAGAAGACCTATAATAAGCTGACAAAACAGGTCGTGATGCAGCATGTTGAGAACATACGGAAGCTGGACGATGAAGGGAAGCTGGAAATCTGCGGTATCTTTAAAGGCTATCCAGGAATGGCGGGCATGTATATCCTGAAAACAGAAAGCCGTGAGGAAGCGGAAGCGATTTGCGAGCGGGAGCCTTTGGTTGCCGGAGGCTATGCGTCTTACCAACTGGTGGCGTTTCAGGCCGCAAACCGAGAAAACAACTATCTG
>CAOJHG010000248.1 GCA_948435975.1 uncultured Oscillibacter sp.
AGAAGCAGGATTCCGCCCAGGCTCAAAGAGGCTACGATGCTGACCGTCTTTTTGCGGTCCCGCCGGAAGTTTGCCAGACCTATGGATACAGGACTGAGTTTGATGCGTTTTTTCCGCCTGCGTATCCGTTCCTGCCCGGCGGAAAAGCGCACCGCTTCCAACGGTGAAATGCCAGCGGCGATCTTCACCGGCCTGCGGACAGAAATGGATACCATGAACCAGCAGACGAACGCCGTCAGGAGAATTGCCGCACCATAAAAGGCCGCATGAAAGCCATTTGGAAACAGAAGCAGACCGCCGCAGACGCCCAGCAGCGTGCCAATTAAGATTCCAATAATACCCAGCTTCCGGCTCTCCTTTTTTACAATGCGCCGGATCTGTTTGGACGTTGCGCCGATGGTACGAAGCTGCCCATAGCTTTGTATTTTGTCATTGATGGAAATACGGAAAATGCTCTGAATGACAGTATAGCCGCCAAGCAGGACAAACGCCGCGGTCCCGGCAATCAGGCCAGCATCCCAGGTCTGCGCATAATATTTGAAATAGCTGTGGTTCATGCTGGGAACTGGAAGCTCATACATGACCGCAGCCTGTTTGCAGTAGGAGATCATAGCCTCTTCATTCCATGACAGGTCGTTTTTGAAATGAGCATAGGCACGATAACCGGCGGGGTCATAGCCGTTCCAGTTTTTCAGAGCAGCCTTTGAAAGCATAAAAATACAGGTATTCGTCTCTTTTTCTCCAACGCCGGACAGAATGCCCGTCACGGTATATTCCCCGTGAAAGCTCTCCGTATCCAGCCGGACCGTTTCACCGATTCTGGCGCTGGCCCCGTAAGCTGAGAGAAAATATTCGCTGACAGCCACTTCATCTGCCTGTTCCGGAAGCCGTCCTTTTACCAGCTCCATTTGACTGCGTGCAATATACAGCATTTCATCGTCGCAATACACATAGGACGCATTGTACCCCTGTTCAGAGTGCTCCTGCCCCAGCAGATAGTATTCGCCCACACGGGCAAATTCCGGCAGGTCTTTCAGGGCCGCCGTATCAGATTCGCCAACGCCGGTAAAAACTGCCTCATAGGTATCGGCCACCTGATTGCGCTGAATCTGCATGACGGAAACAGAGGTAATTGCTGTAAAGCAAACCAGAAACGCCGCCAGGGCCACGGCAGTCACCACCATCAGGTTCCGGCGCTTTTCGCTTTGCAGGCTCCGTTTTGCCAGCTTTGTTACAATGGCGCTGGTGTCATTTTCAAAAGGCCAGGTCATAATAGTACACCTCCTGTAGACGCTGGGTTTCCATTTCGTGTAGAGTCAATCTGTTGCCTTGATACGTTCTACAAGGGAGTACTTTTTGGTGTAGCAGACCGCGCAAGCTGAGAATACCGCCTGAATCAGAAGCAGCGCAACTGAAAACAGCAGCACCTGAAGCACCGGGAAATGATAGGTGAGCGTTCCAAACAAGCCGATCTGATTGAGAACTTTGCAAACCGCCAGACTGCACACCGTTCCCAGCGTCAGAGTGACAAGAAGCGTGATGCCGATGTAATACAAGCATTCAAAGGACAGCATTTTTGACATCTGCCGGTCGCTCATTCCGACAGACTGGAATACGCCAAACTCCTGCTGACGGGTGAGAAGGTTGGTAATCAGGGTGTTGACGAGGTTAATCAGGGAAAACACAAAGATAAAAACCAGGATACCATAGTCCCGGGCCAGCTCTTCCCGCAGGCTGCTCTCCAGAGTAGAGGACAGATCGTCCAGGCCGGAAATTACCACCCGCTGATCTGATACGGTGCTGAATACTGCCCGCCGCAGATGGTCGCTGTCCTGCTCTGTATGGAGGTTCACATAGCTGGTAAAATCTGAAATTTCCGGATAGAGGGCGGAAAGCTCCTCCTCGGGCAGAATAAAGAAATGAGTGGAGCTTCCAATTTGAACATCCTCGACAATTCCCATCACAGTATAAGTCTTGGTCTGTCCGTTATAACAAGAGACCGTGATGGTATCCCCAAGCTGATAGCTGGTCCGATAGATTTCCTTCAGTGAATTGCCTGCGGGACAGACCAGGATACCGTTCCCATCCAGCAATTTCCGGTAATCTGCGCTTCCCTCCAGAACGGTCTCGTCTGTATACATCTCTGCCATATCCTTCTCAGAAATTCCACGGAGAAAGAATGGCTCATGGGCACGGTTGCCCGGTATGGCGTTGATGGCGGGAATTTCCACACAGGTCATGCTGTACGCCGTGACAAAATCCACGCCGGGAAGGGCGGCGAGTTCGGCCCGCAAGGTCTGTCCCAGGGGATTCTCCTTTTGAATCTCCACAAATTCCCGGCCTGCGTAATTCTCATATTGCAGAAGGTACTGGCTTCTGTCCCCAAATTGAGACAGAGCCATTTCCTTTATGTCGATAGAGCTTGCGTAGGCGGAAATGCAGAGGAGCAGGATTCCGGTCAGGCTCAGGGAGAGGGAGGTTACAAACGCTTTTTTCCGGTTTCTGGAAAAGTTCATCAGGGCCAGGCGGGGCATGGTCAGGCGGCGGTGGAGCTGTTTGGAGACGCCGCGGCTCTGCTGCTCGGAATAGGCAGTGGTCCGTATGGACTCAATGGCAGAAACTTTTCCCACCATCGACAGCGGTTTTCTGGTGGCAATCAGGACGGTTATATAGGTCAGGAGTGAAATGCCTACCGCAGACTTGATGTTTTCACGCCAGGGCCAATAGCCTGGCACGGCTATCAATGCGATTGCTGAGGCGCAGGACAGTCCAAAGGGGAGCGCTATGGCGGTCAGGAAGCGCCGTTCCCGCGTTACCACTCGCTTTAGCTGCTTCGGCGTTGCCCCGAGCACTTTCAGGCGGCCGTATTCCCGCATTTTTCCCATCACGGAGATATAGAAAATGTTGTAGATTACAATAGCGCAGATGACAGCAATCAAGACCGCCAAGCTGTAGATATACATTCCGTTTCCCAGGTAAAGATCTACCATGTCAAAATAGTTGGAACTGTAGAAAGTTCGCTCCTTTGGGATACCCATTTCTGCGAAGAATCGTTCAATTTCCAGGTGAAGCTGGACAGGTTCCGTCTCCAGGCTCCCGGCAAAACGGAACCTCAGCTCATAGGGGGCGGAATGGCCTGCCGTGTGTACAGCGGCCTCTGCAATCCAAAGTGTAAAAATCCGGCTGTTGTTCTCCGTTTCCAAAATACCTGTGATTGTATAGAGTTCCTCACCGCCGCCCAGGTTCAGAGTAATCGTCTGGCCAATATCCTCCGGGAGCTCAAAATAGCGCAAAAAGGAGCGCTCTACACAAAGTTCATGCTCCGCCTGGGGATAAGCGCCGGTGATTTCGCCGTAACCCATCAAGCCAATCATCTCCGGGCTAACAAAGCTGACAGTTAAAATACTGTCTTGATAGCGGACAGTTCCGGCATCTGCGGTATACCCCCATTTTTCAAAACGCCCTGCATCTGTAAGCCGCGCAATCTCCTCGCGAGTCAATCCGTCGCACCCGGCCTGATACTGTCCCAAAATATGATCCAGCGTTTGTGCCTCCTGTGCGGAGCAGATGAAACAGATGGTTCCCATAAGGCAGACGGCCAGAGCGATGGTGACGATGACAAAGAGGCTCCGGCGTTTGTCGGCTTTCAGACTGCGGCTTGCTAATTTCTTTTCCGCCACGCTGGTGTCGTTTTCAAAAGGCCATGTCATACACTGTCCCTCCCTCAGTTCACAATTCTGCCATCCTCGATTCGCACAATGCGGTCGGCAAGCTGGGCAATCTCGTTGTTGTGGGTAATCATCACAATGGTCTGATGAAACTCCATGCTGGTGCGCTTCAGCAGTCCCAGAACATCGGCGCTGGTTTTGCTGTCCAGGTTGCCGGTGGGCTCGTCTGCAAGAACAATGGCCGGTTTGGTGATTAAGGCACGGGCAATAGCAACGCGCTGCTGCTGTCCGCCGGAGAGATTGTTGGGCATATTTTGCAGCTTATCCTCCAGAGCCAGCATCCTTACGATCTCGTTCATAAATTTCTGGTCCACCGTGTCGCCGTCCAGCTCCACAGGCAGGACGATATTCTCGTAGACGTTCAGAATAGGAACAAGGTTATAGTTCTGAAAGATAAAGCCGATGTTGCGGCGGCGAAAGATGGTCAATTCCTCGTCGTTCTTTTTCGCCAGCTCGTCCCCCCGGACGATGACGCTGCCGGAGG
>CAOJHG010000249.1 GCA_948435975.1 uncultured Oscillibacter sp.
CTTCAAATCCAAGAGGGGAACTACCTCTGCATCGTGGGGGACAACGGCTCCGGCAAGTCCACCCTTCTTCGGGGGCTTCTGGGCCTTCTAAAGCCTCAATCCGGAGAAATCTGGCGCACACCGGAACTGGAGCAAGGAGCCATCGGCTATCTTCCCCAGCAGACCCGTGCCCAGCGGGACTTTCCGGCCACAGTGCTGGAGGTGGTCCTCTCCGGCTGTCTGAACCGGCGGGGCTTCCGCTTTTTCTACTCCGCCGCCCAAAAATCCGAAGCTCTGATGAATCTTGGAAAACTGGGCGTTCTGGAGCTGAAGGACCAGAGCTACCGGGACCTCTCCGGCGGACAGCAGCAGCGGGTACTTCTGGCCAGAGCCCTCTGTTCCGCAAGACGCCTGTTGATTCTGGACGAACCTATCACCGGCCTGGACCCCGCCGCCGCCCAGGACCTCTACAAGACCCTGTCCTACCTGAACCGGAAGGAACATATGGTGGTGGTGATGGTGACCCATGATCTCCGGCCCGCTCTCCGGGATGCGGGAAAAGTGCTCCATATCGGCCGGACCCGTCACTTTCTGGGCACCCCGGCGGAATACCTCGCCTCCCCTCTGGGACGGCGTTTTCAGGAGGCGACGGAATGAGTCTGCTTGAGATGTTCTCCTTTCCCTTCATCCAAAGGGCGCTGGCAGCGGGCGTATTGGTGAGTCTCTGCGCGGCGCTGCTGGGCGTGCCCCTGGTGCTGAAACGATACTCCATGATTGGCGACGGCCTGTCTCACGTGTCCTTCGGCGCGCTGGCGGTGGCGGTTGCCCTGGGAACCGCGCCGCTGTACTTCTCTATTCCCGTAGTGATCCTGGCGGCGTTCCTCCTGCTCCGGGTAGCGGACAATCCCCGCTGGAACAGCGACGCAGCCATCGCCGTGGTCAGCGCCTCGTCTCTGGCCCTGGGCGTGCTGGTGATTTCCAGCACCTCCGGTATGACCACCGATGTGGATAACTACATGTTCGGCAGCGTCCTAGCCATGTCCAAAGCGGATGTTGGACTGTCAGTGGCGCTGTGCATCGCTGTGCTGACGCTGTTCATCCTATTTTACCATAAACTTTTCGCCGTTACGTTTGACGAAAGCTTTTCCCGCGCCACTGGTCTTCGGGCGCAGCGGTACAATGGCCTGCTGGCAATCCTGACGGCCTTGACCATCGTCCTGGGAATGCGGATGATGGGCGCCATGCTGATTTCCTCTCTGGTCATCTTTCCCGCTTTGACAGCAATGCGTCTGTTTCGGAGCTTCCGCGGAGTCGTGCTGTGTGCCGGCGTGACATCAGTGGTCTGTTTCTGTGCAGGACTGACGGTTTCCTTTGTCTGGTCCACTCCGGTAGGAGCTACAGTGGTCGCCGCCAATCTGACCTTATTCCTCCTCTCTTGTCTGGCGGCGTCTCTTCGCCGGAGGCCCTGCGGCAGTTCCTTTTTCCATTTTCTTTTCTAGGAGGCTCTATGAAAATTCTGGTCTTATCGGATTCCCATGGCAACATTGGCAACATGGTCCAGGCAGTAGAACGGGAGTCCCCTCAAATGATCTTCCATCTGGGGGACTGCTGGCGGGATGGCCAGCGCCTGCATGAGCGCTATCCAGATATTGGCTTCTTCCAGGTCCCCGGCAACTGCGACTACCGCTCCTCTGAACAGCCAGAACTGCTGCTGTTTCTGGAAAACAGGCGGGTCCTGCTCTGCCATGGACACACTTACGGCGTTAAACAATCCCTTATTGGGGCGGGTCTGGCGGCGGAGGAGCAGGACCTGGATCTCTTCCTCTTCGGCCACACCCACAAGCCTTTGGTAGACAAACGGGGAAAGACCCTTTTCCTGAACCCCGGCAGCATCGGAGAGGGCCGGGCCTATTACGGCGTCATTACGCTGGCAGATGGAAAGCTGGACGCCCGCACGGTCCTGCTGTAGAAAACTGCGTCCTTTTTAGGAATTCCTGTGCAAGTAGAGAATAAACCTGAATTTTGCAAAGAAGTGGAACTCCCTTTTCAGCTCTGTGCTGCTCAGTGACATTTGACAAAGTGATTCGTCAAAATATCTAAAGAGGCAGTCACCTTGAAAAATGACTGCCCAATAAATCCCTGTTTATTGATTATATGTTTCTCTGCTTACTGGATGCAATTCTAATTCCCAATCCTCGAATGGCCTGTCAGGGCTATAATCAGGTTCAAAGTATCTTCGGATATATTCTGCGGCTCTTCTTTCACAATATTTATAATTCAAAACATTTCCTTCATTATCTAACTCAATGTTATTCATAAATATCGAAAATGCCTGCTCCATGCAACTGCTGTCTTCATCCAATTCACTCAAATAATCAATCCCCTCCAAAATAGGATATCCTAATGTCCCATGCACAAACCAATACGAAAATTGTCTTACTGCACCAGATAAATAATTACTTACTTTCATATCGTAAACTCTCCTGTAAATAAAGACTTCGTCATTTCGATCATAGCATAGCATGACAACTGTATCAACATACTTTTGTAGAAACTGCCGAAGTTGCAGCATAGCAACACTTTTCTCAAAAGGGATAAGTGGAACCTTGGATTGATTCTCCCTTTTCTTTATGATATAATAAAAGTGATATACCAATCTGTGCGCCGCTCAGGAGTCCCTTCCCGCAGCCGCGCATTCTGGAGGGAGAATATTTGGAAATCAAGGATTTGAACGCTATCCTAAATGCCATGCCGGAAACCGGCGTCTATGTAATCCGTGAAGAGGACCGGGCGCTCTTATATATCAATGAGCGGGGCCGGAAGGTCTCCCCAAAAGCGGCCCTGGGGACGCCCTGTTATGAGGCCTGGACCGGTACCTGCCGCTGCTGTCCCCTTCCCGGCATGGACGGCCGGCAGGAAAACCACACCGTCAGCTATAACGCCAGCCATGGGGGAATTATAGACATCAGTGCCGCCCGTATCCTTTGGGAAGACAGTATTCCCGCCTTCGTCGTCACAGTAGTCCCCCGTAAAGAGAGCGCCGGGTATACTTATCGGAAAATCCTGCATGTGGACCTGCGTCAAGACCGATGCGATGTGCTGAAATCCGACCCTGAGGGCTGGCTTCCAAGCGAGGATCAATCCCTCTCCGCCCAGCTAGAGGCCTTTGCCAGAAGCGGCGCCATCCATCCCGAGGACGTGGAACGCTTTACAGCCTTCACCCGGCTGGACCAGCTCCGCGCCGTCTCCCCGTCTGGAGAGAAGGCCCTGACCTACCGCCGCCGGGTCAAGGAAGACTACCGCTGGAACCTCATGGAGCTGGTGCCTGACATGACTAACAGCGGACAGCCCGATTCTGCCATCCTCTGCATGAAAGACGTTCACAACATCCTGCGGGAAGGCTTGGAACGGGAAGGCCTTACCATCCGTGGACAAGAACTGATCCGCAGCCTGGGTGAGCGCAACTTCAACATTTACACCATTGACCTGGAATCCGGCAGCGCAGACTCTATCCGCGTGGACGGGCAGATGCAGGAAAGCCTTGCCTCTGAACCATGGAAAGACCTGATGCGCCGCCACATCAAGGACCGCCTTCACGAAGCGTATCAGGACGAGTTTGACCGCCGCTTCTCCCTGGAGGCCCTTCGGCTGGCCAAGGCGGAAGGACGGCAGAAATCTGAACTTCTCTGCCAGTGGCGCAGCGGCGAGGACTATCGTTACATCTCTGTCACCGCCTATTTCAGCCGTGAATCGAAAACCAAGCGCTATACCATCCTCGCCCTCCAGGACGTAGATGAACGGACGCGGCAGGAGCTGGTTCACACAAAGCGGAATATGCAGATGGCGGCAATCCTCAAGTCCCGCTATCAAACCATGATGACCGTCTCCCTGGACAGCGGCCAATACGAGCAGTTGGATCTGGCTCAGTCGGCCGGTCCGGAAGAGACCACCACAGGTGATTATAATGCTTTCCTTCAAACGGCTCTCTCCACTGTCATCCACCCAGATGACCTGGAGAACTCCTGGGCTCTTCTCTCTCTGGAGCACCTGCGGGAGAAGGCGGAAAACATAGAGGATTACGCAGAGGAAATCTGCCTCTTCCGCCTCCGGGGACAGCCGGTGCGCTGGATGGAGCTCCATGTGATCTACAGCCGCCGGAAGGGACAGGTGATGGTGAATATTCTGGAACAGGACGTCACCAAGGAGAAGGTTCAAGAGGAATCCC
>CAOJHG010000250.1 GCA_948435975.1 uncultured Oscillibacter sp.
GATACACTCCAGTCCCATCTGGCTGATTTCCTGAAAGGTGTGGCTCTCCTGGCTGGGGCGGTAGACGTTCTCCAGGTAGTAAAAACGTCCGCAGCCGCCGGGTTCCACCTGGGCATTCTTGGCGACCGAGAGGGTCACGTCCGGCTTCAGAGCCAGCAGACGTCCGTCCAAATCTGTAAAGGTAATCACCTGGTCACTGGCTAGAAAACTGCGGTTCTGCTGGTAGAGGCCGTACTCCTCAAAGCGGCCCATGCGGTACTGCCGGAAGCCCGCCTTCTCATACAGGAGCCGCATCTGCAGCGCCGTCCGTTCCTGAGGCCGCAATATCTTCAAATCCAATTCCATGGGGTCGAATCCTCCTTATGGGGTCTCCCTTCTTTCATAAAAAGACGGCCCCAATGATAAAGCAAGTATACTCCATTTTTTTAATGAAGTAAAGCGCTAATTCGCTACTAAGATAAATTCTCTCATTTTCACAACAGCGCCCAGCCAGGAAAGCGGGAAATTTAGGAAAGCGTGATAATCCCGGACTGCTGCCTGCGTCTCGCTGAAATCATCCGGCGTTCCTGCCGTCAAACCATCTTTTCCGGTCGGACAATCTCATCAAACGCCTCCGCCGTCAGCAGACCCAGGGACAGCACCGCTTCTTTCAGTGTCGTTCCCTCTTGCAGAGCCTTTTTCGCACACGCCGCCGCTTTCTCGTATCCAATCTTCGGCGTCAGGCAGGTCACCAGCATCAGCGAGTTGTTCAGGTTCTCCTCCATTCGGGCTATGTTCGGTTCGATGCCCTCGACACAGTGGACCCGGAAGGACTCCATCGCATCGGTCAGAAGCCGGGCCGACTGCTGGAAGTTATACGCCGACACAGGCAGAAAAACATTCAGTTGAAAATTCCCCTGGCTGGCCGCAAATCCAATAGCTGCATCGTTCCCCATTACCTGCACCGCCGCCATAGTGACTGCCTCGCACTGGGTCGGGTTCACCTTTCCAGGCATGATGGAGCTGCCAGGTTCATTCTCCGGGATATGCAGCTCACCCATGCCGCACCGGGGTCCGCTCGCCTGCCAGCGGATGTCGTTGGCGATTTTCATCAGGTTAGCCGACAGCGCTTTCAGGGCGCCATGGGCAAAAACCAGGGCGTCTTTGCTGCTCAGGGCGTGAAATTTGTTTTCGTCCGGCCAAAAGTCCAGGCCTGTCAGCGCACGCAACTCCCGGCATACCATTTTGTCGTAGTCCTTGGGTGCGTTCAGGCCGGTGCCCACGGCGGTGCCTCCGATAGCAATACGGCACAGCTCCTCCAGGGACGCCCGAAGCATCCGGCATGGAGCGTTCACCAGCTCCCGCCAGCCAGAGACCTCCTGCGCAAACCGCAGCGGCGTGGCGTCCTGCAAATGAGTGCGGCCAATACGGATGAGGTCTGGATAGGCCGCTTCCAGTCCCGCAAAGGCGTCCGCCAGCCGTTCTGCCGCCGGGAGAACCTGGTTTGCCACGCTCAGGGACGCTGCGATGTGCAGGGCCGAGGGGTAAGTGTCATTGCTGGACTGGGAGGCGTTTACATGATCGTTGGGATGCAGCGCAACTCCCCGCCCCGCCGCCAGATGGGCGATAACTTCGTTGACATTCATATTTGTCTGCGTGCCGCTGCCAGTCTGCCAGACTACTAAGGGAAATTCTTCGTCCCACTTTCCTTCCCGAATCTCCCGGCAGGCGGCAGCGATAGCTTGGGCCTGCTCCCCGGTCAGCTTTCCTACGGCGGCGTTGGCCAGGGCGCAGGCTTCTTTCAGGTAGGCGAAGGCGGTGATAATCTCCATGGGTTGACGTTCTCCGCCAATCTTGAAATTCTCCAGGCTCCGCTGGGTCTGGGCGCCCCAGTGCCGCTCTGCCGGGACGGCGATTTCTCCCATGGTGTCGTGCTCGATGCGGGTCTTCATGCGATCCACTCCCCTATCTCAATGAAAATGATTCCTCATTATACAGGGAAACCGTCGCCAGGGCAAGCCTAATCAGCGGCGGTCTTCTTGGGCAGCTTTGTCATTTTCAACAAAATTGGGGGGGAATCAAGCCGTTTCGCCTATTTGGACTTTCGCCGGGGCGCTGGGGCTTGCAGCTCGGTCCGCAGCTTTTCCAGGGCCCGTTTTTCAATGCGGGATACATAGCTTCGGGAAATACCAAAAGAGGCGGCAATCTCCCGCTGGGTTAGAGGCACTGTCCCTCCCAGGCCATACCGCAGACGAACGATCTCGGCCTCCCGGGATGTCAGGCACTCCCGCACCAGCTTGTGCAGGCGCAGAGCATTGTCCCGCTCTTGAAGATCCTCCAGCATCGTGTCGTCCACACCCACAATATCCATGAGTTGCAAGGCGTTCCCTTCCTTGTCGGACTCTAGGGAATCTGATAGAGAAACCTCGCTTTGCAGTTTCTTTTGTCCCCGGAAATACATCAGAATTTCATTTTCAATACACCGTGCTGCATAGGTCGCCAGTCGTGCGCCCTTCGATGGGTCAAAGCTGGAAATTCCTTTAATCAGGCCGATGGTCCCAATGGAGATCAGGTCTTCCTGGTCGGCGTTTTGGGTGTAATACTTCTTGATAATGTGAGCCACCAGACGCAGATTGTGTTCAATCAGCACCCGCCGCGCCTCCTGATCTCCTTGGGCGTATTTCTCCAGCCACTCCCGTTCCTCTGCGGCGCTCAGCGGCTTGGGGAATGAACCGCCCCCGGACAGCCGCAGCGAGAACAACAGCGTATTGGCAAACAGCAACAATGCGGCAGACAGCATAAGCCCTCCATCCTGGACACGTCCGGAGCCGAAAGCCCAACGCGTCCCGCCGCACTTTTCCCGGCAGGCGGCACACCGGATTCCGGACCATATGCGGTCCCTTTCAGCCTATGAGTCTCAGGGAAGTCCCTATTCAAGCTCCTTTCAGTCAATTTTATAAACGCACCTCTTACAGAAAACCGCTTCCCTCTTCTTAGAACCGGCGAAATTTGCCGCTCCATTCATTTCCTTTCTCCTGTTGAAAACTCATTTTCCGCATGGTATACTAAAAAAGAGGTGATTCTATGAATAAGCTACAAAAACTGCGTGTCTCTATAAATGCGCCCGTTACCTTGATCTTTACACTCTTATGCCTGTTTGCCCTGATCTCTGGCACAAACTCCAGTGGATGGACCACCACTCAGCTCTTTGAGGTCTACCGCTGTCCCCTGTCTGACCCGCTGGCATATATCCGCTTCTTCGGCCACGTGCTGGGACACAGTGGATACAGCCATTTTATCAATAATATCGTCTTGATTCTGGTCCTCGGCCCCAGTCTGGAAGAACGCTATGGACGCGCTGGCCTCTGCTTCGTCATCCTCCTTACGGCACTGATTTCCGGGCTGGTCCAGTTTGCTTTTTTTCCAAGCACTGCCCTCCTGGGGGCCAGCGGTGTCGTGTTTGCCATGATTCTGCTCTCCTCCTTCAGCGGCGCAAAGCAGGGAACCATTCCCCTCACGCTGCTCCTTGTCGCCGTCTTTTATATCGGCGGCGAGGTGAAGGACGCCCTAACCGCCCAGGACAATATCTCTCATATGGCGCATATCATCGGCGGCCTCTGCGGGACTGGGGTCGGCTTCTGGTTTGGCCGCGTGAAAAGCTGATTTTGATAAAAAGAGGGGGTTCCCGAAGATCCAGGAACCCCTTTTCTTTTTATGCAATATTATAATGGCCGGAACGTCTTTTTCACCTCTTTGGCAAATGCCTCCGCCGCCGAACCCGGCACGCCCCGTATCACCAGTCCCGGTGTGGCCGCGCCATTATAGTCGAAAAGATTGCTGGCGATTTGGGTTACGCTGGCCGGAATCGTCAGGTCAAGCAGCTTCTCGCAGCGTCTAAACACAAACGCCTCTAACTTCTGCACCCCTTCCGGAATCGCTATTTTTTTCATATCGCTGCAGCCATCGAAAGCGGCCCCTTCAATTTTCCGCACACTGGCCGGAAACTCAATGATGGTCAAGCTGCGGCACCCGCTGAAGGCTCCGTCGCCGATGCTCAAAAGTCTCTGGGGAAGCGTCACGGAGCACAGGCTTGTACAGTCCTCAAAAACGCTGTTTTCCAGCTTCTTCAGCCCGTTGGGAAGCACGATCTTTTTGAGTGCGCGGCACTCCCGAAAGGCATTCCGCCCCAGCTTTTTCAGCCCCTT
>CAOJHG010000251.1 GCA_948435975.1 uncultured Oscillibacter sp.
GGCGGGCTTTGCCCTGCGATGGTTCGCGCTGCTGTTCGCCGGTATTGGCGGCGCCGTGGCCGCATTGCTGCTTCTGGATCTGGTCCCGGAGTCCATGGAGTACATGGTTAACCGCTTTCGTATTCTCTTTGACCACAGCCTGGATCCCCTGGGAGTCGGCTGGCAGCAAAACCGAAGCCTCCTGGCCATCGGCTCCGGCGGCGTATTCGGCCAGGGATATATGAATGGAACCCAGTCCCAAAACAGCGAGTCCACCAATCTTCCCAAACGCTGGACGGATTTTATCTTCTCCGTCTGCGGTGAGGAATTGGGGCTGATTGGATGCTTTCTCATTATCCTGCTGCTGGCGGCGCTCATCTTCCGTGTGCTGCTGGTGGCCTACCAGTCCCAGATCTATTTCCACAGCTATGTCTGCGTGGGTATGGCCGCCATGCTGATCTACCAGACCGTCATCAACATCGGCATGTGTCTCTTTGTCATGCCAACCATCGGCGTCACCCTCCCCTTTTTCAGCTACGGCGGCTCCTCCATCGTCACGCTGTACACCGCCATGGGCGTGGTCTCCAACATCAAAAAAAGGACCCTTTCCATGGACCGGCGGAGCAGATCACTTTTATAACGCAAATATAGTCCCCAGAATTCTCCGGCGGCAGCTTGCCGCCGGAGAATAATTTTGGGAAAGAGGCGGACACTACCACTACATTCCATGAAAACAGGAGGAAAGCCACTTGAAAAGCAGTTTCACAAGAAGGACCGCCGTTCTGGCCCTGGCGGCAGCCCTGGTACTGAGCAGCAGCGCCTCAGCGCTGTTTGGCGGCAAAACAGAACAGCCCGAGGCGGAGGAAGGCGCCCCTCAGGCCCAGGACCTGGAAGTCAAGACCTACCGGGGCATCTCCTGCCAGGGCCAGTTCCTGACCGCCGACGGCGAGAACGGAGAACTCACCTTCTCCCTGGTGGACCAGCCCAGAAAGGGCGTAGTGGTCATTGAGGGAGATACCTTCACCTACGCGCCTGACGACGGGATTACCGGCGGCGACAGCTTCACCTATACAGCCACCGACAGCACGGGCCGCACATCCCTGCCCGCCCAGGTAAAGGTCTCCATCCAGAAGGCCCGCTCCGGCGTCACCTACGCCGACACCGCCGGCAGCCCCGCGGCGGCCGCCGCCCAGGAACTGGCGGAGGAGGGAATCTTCACCGGCTGCAAAATTGGAAACCAATACTTTTTTGAGCCGGACCGCCCCGTCTCCCGGGGAGAGTTTCTGGCATTGGTGATGGAGGCTTCCGGCAGGGAGGTCACCGCCGTCACCATGACCGGCTTCTGCGACGACGAGGCCATCCCCACCTGGGCCAAGGCCTACGCCGCCGCCGGTGTGACAGACGGCGTGATGCAGGGCACCGCCACGGCGGAGGGTCTGGCCTTCCGCAGCGGCGACGCCATCACCTTCAATGAGGCTGCCACGGTCCTGGACCGGGTGCTGGACCTGGGCAACGTGGAGCTGGACGTCTGGTACGCGGACCGGGAGGAGGTCCCCTCCTGGGCGGCCCAGGCCGTGGGGAACATGGAGGCTGTCAGCGTACTGGCGGCAGGCAGCTTCGGCAGTCTCACCATGGAGGAACCGGTGACCCGCGGTGACGCGGCCCGAATGCTCTCAGCCGCCAGAACCCTGTTGGAGGGTCAGGAGGAGAAATCGGGCCTCTTCGGCTGGCTGAAATAAACGGCGCGCCCTCCGGAGGAGACCGTTCCTCCGGAGGACGTTTTGTTTTCCCTCAGAGCGGAAAATTTTTGGAAAGGAGTTGTATCTCCGCCTCAGCATTGATATAATCTCTCTATCACATCTCTCCGCAGCCTGCCAAAGGAGGACTCATGCAGACCATGGAATTTGCCGTTCTGGAATGGATCCAAGCCAACCTGCGCTGCGGCTTTCTGGATGCCGCGATGCCCGCTGTCAGCAGACTGTGCGACCACGGAGAGATCTGGGTCCTGCTGGCCCTAGTTCTGCTGCTCATCCGCCGGACCCGCCGCCAAGGCGCCGCCCTTGCCTGTGGGCTTGTGCTGGACCTGATCTCCTGCAACATGCTGCTCAAGCCTCTGTTTGGCCGCATCCGTCCATTTGCCGTCAATCCGGCCGTCTCCCTGCTGGTCATCCCGCCCCTGGACGCCTCCTTCCCCTCAGGCCATACCGCCGCGTCCTTTGCCGCTGTTTTCGCGCTGAAATTCTCCGGGAGCCCGCTGTGGAAACCGGCGCTGGCCCTGGCTGCGGCGATTGCGTTTTCCAGGCTGTACTTATATGTCCACTGGCCCAGCGATGTGCTGGGCGGCATTCTGCTGGGCGGCGCTGCCGGCTGGATGGGGGCAAAGCTAGCGGAGGCCGCCGGCCGAGGGCGCTGTAATAGGGCGAAAAAATAAGTGAAAAAAATGCAAAAAAACTCTTGCATTTTGGAAATGTTTGTGGTAATATAAATAAGCTGTCCGGCAGGACAGAATGCGCGCCCTTAGCTCAGCTGGATAGAGCGTCTGGCTACGGACCAGAAGGCCGGGGGTTCGAATCCCTCAGGGCGTACCAAGACTGCTGAAATTCTTTGAATTTCAGCAGTCTTGCTTTTGTTTTCTGCACTCTTTCGAGCGGTTTAATTTTGCGGTATCGGTCCGACCCAAGCCGTGACCCATACCAGAGCGCGGAGCGGTTAGGGCTGGAGAGTGCCGGAGAGGAAGTTCCCCACTGCGTTCGCCGCTTGCTTCTGCATGGACGTAGTGACGTGGGCGTAGGTGTCGAGGGTAAACCCAGCGGAGTAGTGACCCAGCATTGCGGAAAGGGTTTTCACGTCTACTCCGTTTTGCAGGGCCAGCACCGAAAATGTGTGTCTCAAATCGTGGAAGCGTATCCGCTCCAACCCTGCTCGTTTCAACACCCGCTGGAGCATATGCAGAACGCTGTCCGGGGACATCGGGCCTCCGAACGGTGATGGGAAGACGTATTCGTCTTTCTGCTCCATCCCCTTGAGGACTTCGACCGCATCACTTCCTATCGCGATATTGCGGTAGGAGTTTTTCGTTTTCAGCGGGGCTTCTACAAGTTTCC
Source organism: uncultured Oscillibacter sp. (assembly GCA_948435975.1). GTDB lineage: Bacteria > Bacillota > Clostridia > Oscillospirales > Oscillospiraceae > Oscillibacter. The sequence continues at coordinate 3,084 of CAOJHG010000251.1, forward strand.
CGTTCTGCCGGAGAATCTGCCGCCGGACATGGATGATCCCCTTGGCCAGATCAATATCGCTCCATTTCAGCCCCAGCAGCTCCCCTCGCCGGAGACCCGTGGCAAGGTCAATGTAGTAGAGTTCAAACACACCGCTGCGCCTCGCCTCTTCAAAGAAAGTTCCCAAGCTCTCCGGCGGCAGAATTTTCATTTCTTTCCGCTCCAGCTTTGGCAGGACGCAACCTTTTGTGGGATTGGCAGGAATCAGTCTCTGCTCCACAGCGCAGTTCAAAGCGGAGGAAATCATCTGGTTGATATTCCGCACCGTCTTGACGCTAAGGCCCTTGGGCTTGCTGCGTGATTCTGCGCATTCCACCCTGCCGCTCTCCAGCAGATGCTTGTACAACCGTTGAAGGTCCATCGCTGTCAGTTTTTCCAATGGAACATCATCAAGGACAGGCTTGATGTGGTTGCTGATGAATCCCTGGTAGGTCTTGTGGGATGAGGGGCGGACTTGGAGCTTAGCGTAGTTCTCCATCCAGGCATCCAGCCATTGGCCCACTGTGTAGTGTTCCATGCTCACGGGTCGTACCGCGCTCTTCTCAATGGCCGCTTTCAGTTTTTCCTTGACCTCTGCCTGGGTTTTGCCAAGGACATTTTTGTAGATCGCCTTTCCGGTCACCGGGTCACGTCCCGCTGTGTACCGCCCCTCCCAGCGCCCGTCCTTTCGTTTGCGGATACTTCCCTCTCCGTTTGCCCTGCGCTTCGCCATCGTCTCACCTCCTGTCAATCAGTTCTCCGTCATCCTCATCCATGCACTCGGTCATCAGTCTGACACCCAACCGGAAGCCCAGGATAAAATATTCCCTTGCCATGGTGCTGTCGATTTCGTGCTGTGTGCTGATGAGGGTATCGAGTATCTGCTTTTCCGCATCGTTGACCTGCTCCGCAAGCCGGGTCTCACAGTCGGCGGCGCGTTTCACCAGATGCCGCAGTTCTGAATCGGCGGTGATTCGTTTCTCGTAGGGCACAATATTTCCGAAATACAGATCTTCTAAAATCTTTCGCATCTTTTCCGCCCCCTTCAAGCCACACATAATACCAGCGACGCTGGTCAAT
>CAOJHG010000252.1 GCA_948435975.1 uncultured Oscillibacter sp.
GCGACTTTTACAGGCATTGCAGCGGAAGCAGTTTTCAATCCGGTGCATCTTCTCCCGCCATTCATCTGTCAGGAACTGCTGATAGGGCATCCGCCGGAGCAGGGCCGACATCCGCGCTGACTGGGGGATGTCGATCTCCGCCGCGCAGGGCAGGCAGTATCCGCAGGCCCGGCAGAAGCTCCCCGCCATCTCCTTCCGGTCTGTGTCGATTATTGCCTGAAGTTCCGGAGTCATGACCGCGTTCTGTTCGGTGAGCGCCAGCCACTGGTCCAGCTCTTCTTCCCGCTGAACGCCCCAGATCGGCACCACATTTTCGTATTTCTGCATGAAGGCGTAGCAGGCTTCCGCGTTGGTCAGAAGACCGCCGGAAAGCCCTTTCATGGCGATAAAGCCCATGTCCGCTGCTTTGCAGGATTCCACGATTTCCACATCCTTTTCCGAGGCCAGGTAGCAGAAGGGGAATTGCAGCGTCTCGAACAGTCCGGAAGCGATGGACTCCTGTGCCACGTTCAGCCGGTGGTTGGTGATGCCGATGTGTCGGATGAAACCTTTTTTCTGCATCTCCAGGGCGGCGGCATAGGGACCGTCCGGGTCGTTGGGGTCCGGCATCTTGGCGGGGTTATGGAACTGAAAAAGGTCGATGTAGTCCGTCCGCATCCGCCGGAGGCTTTCCTCAATATGGGAAAGGACCGTTTTTTTGTCCGCGCCGCCGCTCTTGGTGGAGATAATGACGTTTTGCCGGATGCCCTCAAAGGCCAGTCCCAGCTTTTCTTCGCTGTCGGTGTAAGCGTTGGCGGTGTCAAAGTAGTTGATGCCCGCGTCATAGGCCCGCCGGACCAGCCGGGCCGCGTCTTCCTTAGAAATGCGCTGGATGGGCAGTGCGCCGAAGGCCGTCTTTGTCACCATCAGCTCTGTGCGGCCCAGTCTTACCTTTTTCATGTAGATTCCTCCGCTTCTCTGCCGGTCCTGGTGGAGCATAACCGGCTGTAATATTTCTTTATTGTAGCATACTTTTCCACGTTTGCAAATCTGGAAACGAAAATCCGGGGAGCGTTTTCCTGGGCGCGGCTTGACGGGAAAGGCGATGGGCGGTATGATTGAGGAGAATTTAAGCAGATGGGAAAGACGCGGGAGGGAATGGAAATGCAGGGGACATGGTCGATGGTGTTTCGAGGGCAAGAATCCAGCTTGGCAAAGGTGCTTGCGGGAGCAGAGAGCCTGCGGGAAGACCCGAGACAGGGAAGGTTCTGCAAGGAGCTGAGGGCGGAGGGAAAAACGCTGCGGGCCGGCGGGACCTGGAAACATGCCATCCTGGGCCTTGCGGAAACGCTGGAGGCGCTGCACCGGTTCGCGCTGGAGGCGGAAACGCCGTGCTTTACGGAAATGAAGCGCGCCGGAATAGAAGAATACGAAGGCGAATCCTCTGGGATGGATTACGAGGAAGTGGAATTGCCGGGAGAGCAGGGAAAGAGCCGTGTTTGGAAAGTGGAGAAGAGTTTTCGGGTTGTTCTGAACATGTGGGATACCTGGTGAATCAGCAGAGGAGAAAAGAGAGGGCATAAAAGAGATAGATATGGGCGGGATAGAAAAGATAGAAAAAGCCCTGCCGCCCCTGTCCTCTCTGACTGTTGTAACACAGCATCCATCCCGCCGCAAGGGCGCCATACCATTCGTAATAGTCTGTAAACATCTGCGTCCAGTGGAATCCTGGCTGAGCGGAAACAAGGAAGCCTACGTAAACCAGGAAATAGAGCAGCATCCAGCCAACGAAAACAGCCGCCTGTACCCGCCGCCGCTTCCGGAAGAGATAGAGAAGGACGCCGGTGACGATTAATGTGATGGCACTGTCGGCGTTCCCGTTCCAGATAGGGAGCACGCTGTAGCAGAGAAGGCCTAAGACGCCTTGAAGCGCTGGAATGGCTTGCATCAGGAGATTTGCCGCGACGGGCCAGGCCAGAGGAAACACAACCGCTGCAAGCCCGCGGCCCCAGCGTCCTTCTCCCAGCCAGTCGAAGCCCTGCCAGATTACCATCAGGATAACAAAGGCGCTCATGATGCCGTTTAAGGGAAAGAAGCCGTCTGGCCGGGTAGGGATGTACCCACGAAGGATGAGATAGAGGACCAGAGACATCAAGGTAGAGATGGCATAGATTTTTATAAAGTAATGCCTGCGGCTGTGGGTATGGGAAAAGCCCTCCACCAGACAAAAGAGAAAAAGCGGAGCGGAGAGCCGGCCCGCCATGCTGAACCAGTCTGGGATGTACCCTGTAAAGCCAAAGAAATAATGAATATGATCCAGGACCATCAAAAGCAGGGCAGTCCATTTCAAGGCCGTCCCGCTGAGACCGCGCATTTGTGTAGAACCCATAGAATCTTCCTTTCCAATCCGATTATTGTATCAGTCGACTAGTACACCAATATAATAATACATATGGAAGAGAAAGTCAAGCGTGCTAAGCAGAAAAAAGCGGCACAGCGCAAGATAGCTGTACCGCTTTTTTACAGGATTCAAGGATAAGGGCTTGATTAGTTCGGGACCTTGGGGAGATGGTCAAAGCTGGCTTGAAGCTCGGCGTCGGTGGGGATTGTGTCCATCATCTCGCCATTATGGAACTTCTCATAGGACACCATATCGAAATAGCCTGTACCCGTGAGGCCGAACACGATGGTTTTCTCCTCGCCGGTCTCCTTGCATTTCAGGGCCTCGTCGATGGCGGCTCGGATAGCGTGGCTGGATTCCGGCGCGGGAAGAATGCCCTCCACCCGGGCGAACTCTTCCGCCGCCTCAAATACCTTTGTCTGCTCCACGGAAACCGCCTCCATATAGCCGTCGTGGTAAAGCTGGCTCAGAACAGGACTCATTCCATGATAACGCAGGCCGCCCGCGTGGTTGGCGGAAGGGATGAAGCCGCTTCCCAAGGTGTACATCTTCGCCAGGGGACAGACCATGCCGGTGTCGCAAAAGTCATACGCGAACACGCCGCGGGTAAAGCTGGGGCAGGAGGCGGGCTCCACAGCGATGATTCGGTAGTCCCGCTCGCCCCGCAGCTTTTCTCCCATGAAGGGGGAGATTAGGCCGCCCAGATTGCTCCCGCCGCCCGCACAGCCAATGATGATATCGGGGATGATTCCATATTTATCCAGGGCAATCTTGGTCTCCACGCCGATGATGGACTGATGCAGCAGGACTTGATTCAGGACGCTGCCCAGAACATAGCGGTAGCCGGGGTTGCTGGTGGCGGCTTCCACGGCCTCGGAGATGGCGCAGCCCAGGGAACCGGTAGTGCCGGGATGCTCCTCCAGAATCTTCCTGCCGATTTCCGTTTCCATAGAAGGAGAGGGCGTTACGGAAGCGCCGTAAGTCCGCATGACCTCCCGGCGGAAGGGCTTCTGTTCATAGCTGACCTTGACCATGTAAACCTTGCAGTCCAAGCCCAAGTAGGAGCAGGCCATAGAAAGCGCCGTGCCCCACTGACCCGCGCCGGTCTCGGTAGTGACGCCTTTGAGACCCTGCTGCTTGGCGTAGTAGGCCTGGGCAATGGCGGAGTTCAGCTTATGGGAGCCGGAGGTGTTGTTGCCCTCGAATTTGTAGTAGATCTTTGCAGGGGTTTGCAGCTTTTCCTCCAGGCAGTAGGCGCGGACCAGGGGGGAGGGGCGGTACATCTTGTAAAAATCCTGGATCTCCTGCGGGATGGGGATTTCCCGGGTGTCGTTGTCCAGCTCCTGGCGAATCAGCTCGTCACAGAAGACAGGGCGCAGGTCATCATATCCCATTGGAGTGCCGGTGCCGGGGTTCAGGAGGGGGCGGGCTTGTTTTTCATGTCGGCCCGGACGTTGTACCAGGTCTGGGGCATTTCATCCTCGGAAAGATAGATTTTGTAAGGGATTTTTTCGACCGTCATAACAGCAGTCTCCTTTCAGAAATCGGTCTCTTCTGCGGGAGAGCATCAAAAAAAGACCTCCATCCCACAAAAGAACCGGTAAATGGTTCCTTTGGGACAAAAGTCTTCGTGAAAAACTTCTGCGGTGCCACCCAAATTGATGATCCTGCGACCACCCTCTTAGCGACGTGCCGACACACGTCCTTCCTTGATAACGGGGGAAAAGCCCGTCGGCGCATACTGAGAGCATATCGTCAACCCCGTTCAGCCC
>CAOJHG010000253.1 GCA_948435975.1 uncultured Oscillibacter sp.
AGTCATCGAAATCATCCAAAAGCAGTGTGCGGACTCCGGCGTCCCCCGCAGGACCGGAACCGGAAATTCGATGATGCCAAGATGTGTGCGCCCGTCTTGATCGGTCACATCGGCGCCCACTACCTCCGGCAGCTTTTTTCCCAGAGTGATTCCCATAATTGCCGCCGTATTTGCGATGATGCCCAGTGAGAGGCCTTCATCAATAATAATGACACATTTCTCTTTTTGCCAATCCATCTCTGATCTCCTTTTTTCTCAAAAACCGTCTGTCAGGTGCGCAATGTTCACCACAGGGACAACTGCTTACGGCTATGTGTCACAACCGCTTTTCTCCTCTGACTGTAAATATCTCCCGGTATACGCCAGGGGTCAAGCCAATAAAGCGGTTGAAATAATTGGTAAAATGGCTCTGGTCGGAAAAGCCGGTCCGCAGCGCCGTCTCCACTGGAGGAACACCCTGCTCCAGAAGCTTCTTGGCCCTGCCGATGCGGATGTTTTCCAGATAGCTATACGGCGTGACGCCCTTGGCCCTTGTGAAAGCCCGCAGCAGCGTGGACTTGCTCAGCCCGACACAGCGGCAGATCTGGTCCAGGCAGATGCGCTGGTCATAGTGCTGTTCCATAAAGGCGCAGGCCCTCTCGATCTCCTCCCGGCACTCTGGAACGCAGTATGCAAAGGGCTGGCCGTATTCCTGAATCAGCCTTGACACCAACAGGAGCAGCGTTTCCTCCTTCCCAAATCCGCAGGAGCCTTTCATCACCTGCTCATGGAGCGAGCGCAGACAGCAGGCGGCCTCCCCGTCGCGGATCACGTTCTGGGAAAATCCAGGCAGTTCCCGTTTGCCTGTAACCTCCTCTGTCAAGTCCTGCATGACCTCCTTCCCAATGTTGAGGCCCCGATAGTCCAGGGTCCCGCCTCCGCTCTGGATGCAGGCGTGGCTGTCCCCTGGGTGGAATAAGAGAACGTCCCCCTTTTTTATGGCATACTTTTGATTTCTACAGGACAGCACCCGTTCTCCCTCCTCCACAACCCCAATCACATAGTATTCGTGAAAGTGATTTGGAAAGGGCTGCACGATCCCCACAAGGCGGTATGCCTCCACACGAAGCCTGTCATCGCAGACCACCGTCCGGATTTCCCTTTTCATACAGCATCCCTCCCTGTTTTCTCTCTATTATATCAGCCAGGCCCACCGCAGGCTTGCAAAATATCTTCATTTTTTGAGGCTTTTACTTTTTCCCTCGGTCGATTATCTGATACCGTGCCTTGGGAATTTTAAGCATACGGAGCTCTATTTGAAAAGGAAATGGTCCTCTTTTTCATCTGGCTCTGCCGGACGCGGCAAATCCCACAGTTTTTGGCAAGAGACCGCAAATCCTTTGCAACATATTGCAAGCGGCTCTCGACAAACTGGCATGGGGCATTTATAACGGCTATAATGTCCGACATAAGACAATCAGATGTAAAAAACGGAAGGCCCAAGGTATGTGTCAACAAAATTTAGGAGGTAATTGCTATGAAACGATTCTTTGCAGCCCTTCTCGCTCTCATGACGCTTCTGTCACTGACTGCATGTGGAGGAGGGTCCAGCGGCGCTTCCGGAAGCACAGACGCCCGCTGGCGGAAAGTCCGGAGGACGGCGGGACCTGGGGAGAGGCCGAACACACGTAGCTATCCTGTATCTCCTCCAATCTGCTGGACGGCGAGCACCCCTTCTATCAAACTCAGGTCTTCTTCGATCAGTGCCTGCGGGAAGAAACCAACAACAAATACGGTCTGAATATCTATTTCGGTGGTCAGCTTGGCTCAGACTCCGAAATGGTGGAGGGCTGCTTAAACGGCACCTATGAATTTGTCCTGAACAGCAGCGGCCTGTTTGCCAACATTTCCGAAAAGAAGGCAGAGGGATTGGACAGCCTTATTTAACCGTCCAGTCCCTCTGTCCTTGATTTATTTACTTGTGATAGAGCTTTTTGGTCTCATACCGGGCCTCGCAGCTTACATTGATCCCAAGCTGCTTCAAAAGCCGCTCGTCCTCCTCGCTCAAGATCACGGAAAAATGCGCGTCACACCCTTGGAGCTTCGGAAGCTGCTGCTGAGCCAGATCCGCTAATGGGTTCGTCAGCGCGGAAATGGTCAGCGCCAGCAGCACTTCGTCTGTATGGAGGCGGGGATTCTTATGCCCTAAATAGCGGGTCTTCAGACGGCACACCGGTTCCAGCACTTGAATCGAAATCAGCTCCAGATGGTGATCAATGCCTCCCACTGCCTTCAGCGCGTTCAAAAGCAGAGCAGACGCGGCTCCCAGGGTCTCGGAGGTCTTTCCTGTCACGAGCCGTCCATCCGGCAGAACCATCGCTCCAGCAGGCGCTCCGGTGGCTTCCGCCTTCAAAAGCGCCGCAGACACCGCCGGGCAGATATCCGATGTGACCCCCGCCTGATTCATGAGCAGTTCCAGCTTCCGCACCGCGTTTTCCCCGCCCCGTCCCTGGAGCGCCTCCACGCAGGCGGCATAGTATCTCCGCAGAATCTCCTGCCGGGAAGCGGCGCAGCAGACCCCGTCATCCACAATGCAGTTGCCCACCAGATTGACGCCCATATCCGTAGGGGACCTGTAAGGAGACGAGCCCTGGATTTTCTCAAAGATGGCGCTCAAAACCGGAAAGGTCTCCACGTCGCGGTTGTAGTTGACAGCGGTCTCGCCATATGCTTCCAGATGATAGGGGTCGATCATATTCACATCGTCCAGGTCCGCCGTGGCCGCCTCGTACGCAAGGTTCACAGGATGACGCAGGGGCAGGTTCCAGATGGGGAAGGTCTCGAACTTGGCATAGCCCGCAACCATGCCCCGCTTATACTCATGATACAACTGACTCAGGCATGTCGCCATTTTTCCGCTGCCGGGCCCCGGGGCCGTTACCACCACCAGGGAACGGCTTGTCTCAATGTAGTCGTTTTTCCCCAGCCCTTCATCGCTGACCACATGGGGCACATCGGAGGGATAGCCTGCGATGGGATAGTGCCGCCAGCAGCGAATCCCCAGCGCCTTCAGCCGTTTCAGGAACGCATCCGCCGCCGTCTGCCCATTGTACCGGGTCAGCACCACACTGCCTACATATAGATCCATCTCCCGAAACACGTCAATCAGCCGCAGAACGTCATCCTCATAGGCAATTCCCAAGTCGCCCCGGACCTTATTCTTCTCGATGTCCGCCGCGTTGATGGCAACCACCACCTCCACATCTTCCCGCAGCTGCTGGAGCATCCGAATCTTGCTGTCCGGCTCGAATCCCGGCAGAACCCGGGCGGCGTGGTAGTCGTCAAACAGCTTCCCACCGAACTCCAGGTACAGCTTCCCTCCAAATTGGCCAATCCGCTTTTTGATCTGATCCGATTGGGTGGAAATATACATCGAGTTATCAAAACCAACCGCTCCCATAGCAAAGCTCCCCTCTCCGCACTTTTCCTCAGTATATCACATTCTATCGGATTAAGAAAGAAAAACCTGATTCCCGCAGAAACCCGCACACAAAAGAAGGAACGGCGCCCCGCTTTCATGTACAGGCGCCGTTTATCAGCCCATCCAGGGTCAGCACCTCCAAAGGCTCTGTTTTCCCCTTGAGCTTAACAGAATGGCCCAGTGAGGTCACCCGCACTCGTCCTTCCAGCGCGTCCGCCACCGCCCGGGAAATGTAAATGGTTCCGCCGGGGGCGGCAGACTCCAGCCGGGCGGCGGTGTTCACAGTGTCGCCGATGGCCGTATAGTCCATGCGCTGGGGAGATCCAATGTTCCCTACCACCGCTTCCCCCAGGTGGATGCCAATACCAAAGGAGACTGTGCGTCCGTAGCGGGCCAGCAGTTCCTCAGACAAGGCGCGGGAACCCTCCGCCATATCTGCTGCGGCACGGACGGCACACATCACATAGTCTTCCTGGACCAGCGGCGCACCCCAAAACGCCATGGCCGCATCTCCCACAAATTTATCCAGCGTTCCGCCGTTTCTCAGGATGCAGTCCGCAATCAGGGTCAAATACCGGTTCAGGATATCCACCACCTGGCCCGGCTCCAACTGTTCCGACAAGGGTGTGAATCCCCGCACATCCACAAACAGCA
>CAOJHG010000254.1 GCA_948435975.1 uncultured Oscillibacter sp.
GTCATCGCGCCCACGTACAAAGCCGTAGCAGTATTTCCACCGCCCAGCTCAGTGGAAATGACGGCGCTGACCTCCCGCCCCAGGAAGGCTTCCATCTGCTTCATGCAGAGAATATAAAAGCTCTCCTCAGTCTCTTTCAAGCGGGCATACTTTTTCTTTTCCTCCTCCGTCAAAGGGCTGATTGCGCCGCAGGCATAGGGGGTGCCGATCACATCATCGGGCTTCATCTCCCCAAAGGAAGCCAGACGGAAGCTCTTTCCCGCGGCAAGGGCCTCGTCGATCATTTGGATGCCCACATCCAAGCTTCCGCCGCCGCCAGTGCCCAGAATAGCACAGCCGTACAGGATATCCAGCAGATTCTCTCGTGTCAGTGTCCGCATAGTAGTCCTCTCCTTTTCTTTTCTTTCAAAATCAGGTTTGAAGCTCCTTCTCCAGCTCGCCGCAGCGAAGGCAGCTCACAGAATGCCCGCCGCCCAGGTCCGTGGGCTGAGGCGTCTCCTGGGAGCAGCGCCCGCAGGCATAGGGGCAGCGCTGATGGAAGGCGCATCCAGGGGGCGGGCTGATAGGACTGGGGATTTGGCCCTCCAGGGTCTTCAAGCCGTCCATGCCCCGGGTGGTCAGGGTGGGGATGGAGTCAAACAGCGCCTTGGTGTAAGGGTGCCGGGGATGGCTGAAAATCTCCTCTGCCGGACCGAACTCCACAATCTTCCCCAAATACATGATGGCAATCTGATTCGCCAGCTCGTGGACGACGCCCAAATCATGGCTGATGAGGATGTTGGTCAACTGGAACCGCTGGCGCAGGTCCTTGATGAGCTTCAGTATCTGCGCCTGGCTGAACACGTCAATGGAACTGGTCGGCTCGTCCAGTACCACCAGCTTGGGATTGGAGGCCAGAGAACGGGCAATGGCAATCCGCTGCCGCTGTCCGCCGGAGAACTCGTGGGGGTACTTGTAGCAGGCGTCCTTAGGAATGCCCACCATTTCCAGCAGCGCCTCCACCCGGTTCAGCCGGTCCGCCTCTCCCAGCTTTTCATAAACGTCAATGGGTTCCGCCACGATATCCTTGATGAGCCACCGGGGATTCAGTGACCAATAAGGGTCCTGGAAGACGATCTGCACATTTTTCTTAAAGGCATTGTTCCCTTTCTTCGCGCCGTCAAACACATCCGCGCCCTCAAAGTACACCTTGCCATCGGTAGGCTCAAAAAGGTTCAGGATGGTATTCACCAAGGTGGACTTTCCGCAGCCGGACTCGCCCACAATGCCCAGGACCTCGCCTTTCCTCAACTGGAAGCTGACGTCGTCCACCGCCTTGAGCGTCAAATGCTTCTGACGGCGCAGCTCGTCGTTGATGTCAAAGTATTTTTTCAGGTGTTCCACTTTCAGAAGCACTTCACTGGAGGAAGCCGGTTCCGCTTTTTTGGCGCCGGCCTGAACAGCGTCGATCAGTACCTTTGTGTAGTCCTCCCGGGGGTGCTCCGCAAGACCGGCGGCAGTGTTCTCCTCGATGATTTTTCCGCCGTAAAGGATGCCCACCCGGTCGCAGAAGGCTGTCACCAGGCTCAGGTTGTTGGCGATGAAAAGCACGGTCATGTTATGCTTCCGCTGTAATTCCTTCAAGAGCTTCAAAATACTGGCCTGAATGGTAACGTCCAGATTCCGGGTAGGCTCGTCGGCAATCAGGAACTCTGCCCCGCAGGCCAGGGCCAGAGCGATAATGACCCGCTGCCGCTGTCCGCCGGAGAGCTGATGGGGGTACTTGTTCATGACGCTCTCTCCGTCCGCCAGCTTCACCTCCGCCAGCATCTCCAGGGCGCTCTCCCGAATCTGCGCCTTGTTCAGCCCCTTCCGCCTGGCCCGCAGCACGTCCGTCATAATGGCCCCCACGGTGAATACAGGGTTCAGGCAGCTCATAGGGTCCTGGAAGATCATGGCGATCCGTCCGCCCCGGATGGTCTTCTGCATTTGTTTGGGGCTGAGGCGCAGCAGGTCCGTCCCATCCAGCAGAACAGTCCCGGACTCGATTTTTCCCGGCGGGCACCGCAGAAGCTGTTGAACCGCCAGCGCCAGGACGGTCTTTCCCTGTCCGGACTCGCCTACCAAGCCATAAGTTTCACCCCGCTCGATGGTCAGGCGGTCAATCTCCAGCACCGTTTTGACACCTGCGAAGGATTGGTGGGTGATTTTCAGGTCGTTGATTTCAAAATAAGCCATATCACACCCTCCTCAGTTCTTGCGGGTCTTGGGGTCCAGGATTTCCCGGATGGCGTCGCCCAAGAGGTTGAAGCAGAGCACCGTAATAAAGATGGCCACGCCGGGGAAGATGCAGTACCACCAGCTATCCGGGAAGAAACGGCGGCCCATGGAAATCATCAACCCCCACTCCGGCGCCGGAAGCTGTGCGCCCAGACCCAGGAAGGACAGGCTGGCAACGGTCAGAATCACGCCGCCGATGTCCATGGAGGCCTGCACAATGACTGGGCTGATGCAGTTGGGGATGATGTGCTTGAATATGATCTTCATCCGTCCGGTACCGATGGTCTCCGCCGCCTGGACGAACTTCCGCTCCTTCACCGAAATGGCCTGTCCCCGAATCAGACGGGTATACCAGGGCCACCAGGAAAGGGCAATGGCAAGGATTGCGTTGTTCAGACTGCTGCCCAGGACGGTCACCATAGCAATCGCCAGCAGCAGAGGCGGGAAGCTGAGGAAGATATCGGTAATCCGCATGATAACGTTGTCCACCCAGCCGCCGAAGCTGCCCGCGACCGCCCCCAGAGGCACGCCGATGAGCAGAGACAGTCCCACCGCAGCCAGGGCCGCTGTCAGGGACACCCGTGCGCCGTATATCACGCGGCTGAAAATATCCCGGCCCAGCTCGTCGGTGCCCATCAGATGGGCGGCGCTGGGAGGCTCCAGCTTGATTTCGGTATGGGCGGCGTCAGCCAGGTCTTCCGGATAAGGGATGATGACCGGGGCAAGAACCGCAAGCGCCACCAGAACCAGCAGGAGGAGCAGTGCAGCCAGGCTCAGCTTGTTCCGGGCCAGAAGGTATACGCTCTCCTGAAAGCTCTTGATCCGGGGCTTCACTGTCTGTACAAAATGATTCATCGTCCCGCCTCCTTTACAGCCGCACCCGGGGATCGGACGCAATGATGATGTCCGCCAGCAGGTTCAGGATGATGTAGCACACCGCGCCGAACAGCGTCACGCCGATGATAGCGGGATAGTCCAGGGTAGTGACGGCGCTGGAAATATAGCTGCCGATGCCTGGCCAGGAGAAAATTGCCTCTACCAGAAATGTGTTTGTCAAGGTGTAACCCATGGAGAGCGCCACATCGGTAGCGGTGGTGCCCAGGCTGTTTTTCAGGGCGTACTTCCAGAGCATTTTTGCATCGCTGAGGCCGTAGCTGTGTCCAGCGGTGATGTAATCCTCTCCCAGAATCTCCAAAAGGGCGCTGCGTGTCATGCGGGACACCAGGCCAATCGGGTAAAGGGAAACTGTGATGCAGGGAAGGATAATATGCCGCAGAGCGTCCAGGAAGAGGCCGATTTTTCCGGTGAGGAGGCAGTCCAGCAGGAGCATACCGGTGATCTGGGGGACCGTCTCGAAGATGGTGGCCTCCACGCTGATTCGTCCGCCGATGGGCAGCAGGTTCAGCCCTTTATAGAAAATCAACTGGAGGAACAGCGCCACCCAGAAGGTAGGCAGAGACACCGCTCCGATGGAGAAAAAGCGGCTGCAATGGTCCAAGAGCCGGTCCTTCTTTTTGGCGGAATAGATTCCCAGGGGGATGCCCAGGACCACCGCCAGGGCAAACGCCAGGAGAACCAGCTCCAGCGTGGCGGGGACGTAGCGCTGAAGCTCGCTGGTAACGGACTGGTGGCTGTTCAGGCTTCTGCCCAGGTTGCCGTGGAGCAGGTCGCCGAGGTATATAAGATACTGTTCCGGCAGGGATTTGTCCAGGCCCAGCTCTGCACGGGCGGCGGCAAGCTGTTCCTCTGTGGCTCTTTGACCAGCCCAGCGGACCTCC
>CAOJHG010000255.1 GCA_948435975.1 uncultured Oscillibacter sp.
GGAGCTGATGAGCCGGGTCGAGCTTCCCAGCGGCGCGGTGGTCCTGGAGGATGAAGCTGGGGAAGCCTCCGCCCTGTCGGAAGCCTGGACCCGGCAGCGTCTGGCCGCAGAGCTTCTGAAAGAGGAGCAGGGAGGTGCTTCCCCTAGCCGGGAAGACGTTCTCCGCATAGCCGAAAAGATATCCGTGGACTGCTGCCCCCCACAGATACATACTCTTCTGAAAAATGCCCTACTCAAGATATTTGACTAACATCATTTTCTTTTGAAATACTTATTGACAATCTTTCTCTCACACTGTATCGCCCAGTCCGGGTCCTCTTCCTGGAAGCGGTCCGCCGCCTTCCGGTATTCCATATCCAGGGTCTTCCGCAGTCCCAGCAGAGAATCCAGCGCCTCGCCGTCTCCCGCGTCATGGTCCATAAAATCTCCCGTCTTCCTCAGCTTCTGCAAAACAGGCAGATACATCTTGTGCCACGCCTGATACCACTGATAATATGGCGCCTCTCCCTTTTTCAAGAACTCTGCCCAGTTCAGATATTTATCCAGAAAATCCTCAAATGCCTCATACGCCTCCCAGTCTTCCCTGCTCCAGTCATTGGCGCTTCTGGCTTTCAAAGTGTTCATGTACCCGTAAAGCATCTCGAAGCAGTCATGCGCACTGCCGTCGAAAACGTTCGCCATCAGACGCAGATGCCGGAAGGACCTATCATAGCGCAGAGCGTCCCTGCCTTCCTTCTCCCTGCTGCGCAGAAGATAGTAATCCTCCCGCAGTTCCCCTGCCGTGATACCGGAATACACCTCCAGAAGCGCCCCCATCTCTTCCATCTGACGCACCTGCCGCTGCTCCTCTGAATCCCCCGACAGCGTAAAGGGCAAGTATAAATAGCTGTTCAAATATTTCGACACAAACGGCCAGCAGCGCTTGTGCCACATCCGGTACGCCCGCTCAAAGCACGACAGGCCCGCTTTCAGTTCCCCGCAGCGCATCCGTTTTTCGCCTAAAAGCCGCCAGACCTCCGCCTGTACCGCCAGGTCCTCCGGCTCCTTGGAGTAGGGGAACCAGAGTGCGTAGGAGCGCAGGCAGTCTTCAAAAGCTCTGGCCGCTTCCCGGTCGTTCTCACTCCAGCAATAGTGTCCAAAGAGCTTCTGCCGCTTCGCCTGCTCCCGCCGGACCTTATCGTTTCCGTTTTCACAGAGATCCTCCGCCAGCTTCAGCGCTTCCCAGCAGAGGTCTGCGGCAGTTTCTCCGCTCCATCTCTCCAGTTCTTCAGGCGTTTCTTTATCTACGAAAAGAACGGGAAGCGGATTGGCCCCTTCCTTCCTTTTCCTCCAGCTTTCCTCCCGCTTCTTCCACTCCTTCATGGCCGCCGCCTGCTCCAGAGCCGCAATCAGCAAATCCCGCACCGGCGGAATGGGGTCCAGTTCATAATGCAGCCGCTGGAAGTCCAACGCCAGCTCGTAGAAGGGGAGCGCCCGTGCCCTTCCGTTTATCCAGTCCTGAGCTATGAGGTCCCGTCCAAATTGATTCAGCGCCACCGACGCAGCCATCAATTTATAGATGTACTGGCTGGAGAGCTTTCCGCCCTTGACCATGTTCCGAATGTCCCGCAATACCTGCACGTAGACTCGAAACGCGCCCTCGGGGTCCTCCTGCCGCTGCTCCGCAAGCAGTTCCCGCCACCGCAGGGATTCCTTCAGGTCCCGCTCCGCGCCCTGGCCGGTGCGGTACATCTCCGCCAAACGGTCCGCAGCAGGAAGCCAGCCCGCCTCCGCCGCCCGCCGCAGGAGCTTCACCGCCCGTTCCCGGTCCACCTCCACATCAATGCCGTTCAGATAGGCCAGGCCGATCAGGTAAAGGCGCTCCGGTGTGGCCTCCTTCTGCCGGAATCCTGGAATCTGGGCCAAAACAGCCTCCAGCGCGGCGGAGAACTCCGGCCCCTCAGCGGGAACCAGAGCGGGCAGGCCCGGCAGCTTTTCCTTGACTTTTTCCCGGTCCTCCTGAGACAGCGTTTCCAGCTCGGCGGGAAACACAGGCTTCCTCTGGGCGACGGCGGCAGGGTACTCGTCCGCAACCACAAAATTTTCGTCTCCATCCGCCTTCGGCCGCCAGATACGGGGCGTTGCTGCCAGAAGGAACAATTCCGCCTTCTCAAGCCGCTGGCGTATCTGGCCCTGATAGTTCTTCCCCGGCTGGAGGAATTTATCATACCACACCGCCGTATCCCAGCAGAGAGGATGTCCATGGACCAAACGCAGAAGCTCATCCGCGCCGCGCCAGTCCTCCTTCCGGTAGCTGAGAAAAAACCGGCTGGAAAACGCCTTCCGTATTTCAGCTAACTGCCCGTCCTTGATAAAAATCGAATCCAGGAAATCCTCCAGCTTTTTTTCATAGGGGACGGAGTGGGTCTCCCGGCGGTTCCGGTCCAATAGCTGGATGTTGTCCCGGCTGAACTGTCCGAAGGCGCCCCCTAGTCCCTGGTCTTCTTCTGGCGAGAGGGTGGGCGTCAGGGGCAGGACCGGGATGTTTTCCTCCACGGCGAAGCGAAACAGAGTCCCGCAGACGCCGCCGGGGGCCTCTGTCAGCCGCTTCGTCACTCCGGCCACCAGCAACTGCACGTCCCGCAGGCATTCCTTCAGCTCCTGCACCTCGTCTTCCGTCAGCCGCGCCTCGTCCCCGGAGGCCATATAGAGAATCGCCAAATCCCACTTTTTCAGCAGCTCTTCTGTAATCTCTGGGAAGCAGCGGTCAAAATCGGCGCCGTGGCAGGTGAAATAGACCTTCTGCTTTTCCACCGGGACGCCTTCTCTTCGGGTTTTTATCTGCAAATCCAGCACTGAACGATTCCTCCCATTTGTACTTTTTTCGTATACCTGTTTTTATTATACTCCCTTCCTCATGGGACAGCAAGGAGTTCTTTCCGCAAAATCCCAGTCCCAGCGCACGGTGAAATTTTGCTGGCTCTTTGCCCTTCTCTATGTTACAATAGGCTCTGGACAGTCCTTCCGCCCTCTGCATGTCTGCTTTCCACTATCCAAACAGAGGAAGTGATACGATGATTGATAAAAACGCGGTATCCGGCAGGCGCTTCGTCATGATGCTCCTGGGCACGCTGTTCATCGGCGTCAGCGTGGGCGTGTACCGGCTCAGTGAATTCGGTGCGGATGCCTATTCCTGCATGAACCTGGGCGTCAGCGGATTCCTCCACCTCTCTTTCGGCACCTGGCAGTTCATGATGAACACCGTCATCCTGGCGGTCATGTTCTTCCTGGCCAGAAGCTGCATCAGCCTGGGGACTTTTATCAACCTGGCAGGCGTGGGATACATGGCGGACTTCCTCTGCTGGCTGGTCCAGGACGTCTTACAAGTCCCCATGACGCTCCCGCTGCGTTTGGGCGCACTGCTTCTCGGAAGTCTCTTTGCCGGCATTGGCGTGGCGTTTTACATGGCGGCGGATATGGGCATTGCTCCCTATGACAGCGTCGCCATCATGATCCAGAACGTCGCCCGCCAGCGAATCTCCTTCCGGTGCGCCCGCATTATAGGCGATGCTGCCGCCGTCATCGTGGGCGTCTGCTTCTGCCTGCTGTCCGGCGGGAATCTCTGGCTGATTGTGGGCGTGGGCACCCTCTGCAACGCTCTGTTCAATGGGCCTCTGATTCAATTTTTCAAGACTCATCTGGCAGACCCCCTTTTGCAGACTGACTGAAACGCCTGCGGAATGGCTGTACAAAGCATAATCCAAGCGCGGTTTTATCCCAGAAAGGACATCTATGTTAGAACTACAAGGAAAATTTAACCAGGCCAAGATTTTTACCGACATGGTTGACCAAGCCTCTATTGCCCAGGTCATCGAGCTGTGCAGCCAGGAGTTCGCCGCCGGGAGCCGCATCCGTCTCATGCCGGATATTCACGCCGGAGCGGGCTGCACCATCGGCACCACCATGACCATCACGGATAAGATTGTCCCCAATCTGGTGGGCGTGGACATCGGCTGCGGCATGGAGACCGTCCGCGTCCGGGA
>CAOJHG010000256.1 GCA_948435975.1 uncultured Oscillibacter sp.
ACCTGTCTACGCTTCCGATACTGTGGCAGCGGTTGGCGTGGCGGCCCACGAGGCGGGACATGCGGTGCAATATGCGTTGGGCTATGCTCCTATCCGTCTCCGGAGTGCTATTGTGCCACTGACTCAGATAGGGTCCAAGTTCTCCTTTATTCTTCTTTTGGCAGGGATGCTGCTCTACAGCCAGAGTTTGTTTTTCTTGGGCATCCTTCTGTTTTCCCTGACGACGGTATTCCAACTGGTAACGCTTCCGGTAGAGTTTGACGCTTCTCACAGGGCGTTGGAGACCATCGAGCAGCGGGCGCTCCTGGACCCAAATGAACTGCCTGGCGCGAAAAAGGTCCTGCGGGCGGCGGCACTGACCTATGTGGCGGCGCTGCTGATGTCTGCATTGCAGCTTCTGCGTTATGTGCTGATCTTTTTGAACCGCAGCAGCCGGAGAACCAGCGGAGGTCGAAGATGAGCGCTAGAAAGAGGGCTCTGGAGGTTTTGACCGCCTGCCGGACGAGGGGCGCATGGGCGGATGCGGCGCTGAGCAGTCATTTAACAGGACTCTCTTCCGCGGATACAGCTCTGTGCAGCCGGATTGTCTACGGCGTTATCCAGAATGAAACCCTGCTGGATTTTTATCTCTCTGCCTATTGCACACAGAAGCTGAACCATCTACAGCCTCCTTTGGCGGACATTTTGCGGATTGGCGCATATCAAATTCTATTCCTGGACCGGGTGCCGGACAACGCCGCCGTTCATACCTCGGTAGAACTGGCGAAAAGCGCAGGACGGGGGCAAGCGGCAGGATTGGTGAATGCCGTCCTCCGCCGTCTCTGCCGGGAAAAGAACGCTTTGCCGGAAATCCCGGACCGGGACCCTGCAAAGAATCTTTCCATCCGCTACAGCCATCCCAAGTGGTTCGTAAAGCGTCTGCTGTCGATACTGAGCCAGGAAGAGGCAGAGGCGTTTTTGCAGGCCAGCAACAGTCAGCCTCCCATGACAGCACAGGTCAACACACTTCATTTCTCTGAAAGCCATGTGCGAAGTGCGCTGGAGGCCGCAGGAATCCGAGCGGAACCGCACCCTTGGCTGATGGACTGTCTGCTGCTTTCCAACACTGGAAATCTGGAGTGTCTGCCTCTCTTCCAAAATGGGGCGCTGTACATCCAGGACCCAGCGGCGAGGCTGACTGTGCTGGCAGCAGGTATCCAGCCCGGAAGCAAAGTGCTGGACATGTGCGCCGCGCCAGGAGGAAAGTCCTTTGCCGCCGCCATCGCTATGAAAGACGATGGAGAAATCATGTCCTGCGATCTTCACGAGAACAAGCTCAAACGCATTCGTAAGGGAGCGGAACGCCTAGGCCTGACCTGCATCCAGACTTTTGCAGCCGACGGACGGTACTGCCAGGAATTGTGGCGGAACTCCTTTGATGTGGTGTTGGTGGACGCGCCCTGTTCCGGCCTGGGAATTCTTCGGAAGAAACCGGACATCCGGCGTAAGCGGGCAGACGATCTTTTTCATCTGCCGGTGGTACAGGGAGCACTTTTGAATAATGCCGCCAGCTATGTACGCCCCGGTGGAACTCTGCTTTACTCCACCTGCACCATCCTGCCTGAAGAAAACGAGCAGGTGACAGATGCTTTTCTTGGTCTCCATCCAGAGTTTTCCCGGGAAACCTTCCATCTGCCGGGCCCCATCGGAGAAGTGAAGGGGCAGATTACCCTCTGGCCCCAGGTCCACGATACCGACGGCTTTTACATCTGCCGCATGACGCGGTGCGTTTGAGGCGAGACACTATGTTTGATTTGAAATCCATGACTCTTCCTGAACTTCAAGAGACTTTGCAGGGAATGGGAGAGCCAGCGTTCCGTGGGAAGCAGATTTTTTCCTGGCTGAATCGGGGCGCAGAATCTTATGACGAGATGTCCAACCTGCCACTGGCGCTGCGGGAACGATTAAAGGCTGAATGCCCATTCACCGTCCCGCAGGCGGCGCGAAAGCAAATCTCGGAAAAAGACGGAACCATTAAGTATCTCTGGCGGCTGGCAGACGGCAACTGTATCGAGTCCGTCCTCATGCGCTATCACCATGGGAACACGGTGTGCATCTCCTCCCAGGTGGGATGTTCGATGGCCTGCTTCTTCTGCGCGTCAACCATCGCCGGAAAGGTTCGGGACCTAACTCCGGGTGAGATGCTTGACCAGGTGCTGTTTACCCAGAAGGACTCTGGCGCAGAGATTTCCAACATTGTCCTGATGGGCATTGGCGAACCCATGAACAATCTGGACAATGTGCTGAAATTCCTGGAAATCGTCAATCACCCGGACGGTATGAATATTGGGATGCGTCATATTTCCCTTTCTACCTGCGGCGTGATTTCAGGGATAAAGCGTCTGGCAGAGCTGGAGCTCCAGTTGACGCTGTCCGTGTCCCTGCATGCGCCGGACAATCCAACCCGTTCGAGGCTCATGCCGGTGAACCGGGCCTATGGCGTAGATGCTTTATTTGCCGCCTGCCATGCCTATTTTCAAAAGACCGGACGGCGGATATCCTTTGAATATGCCATGATCGACGGTGTGAACGACCACGACTGGCAGGCGGACCTGATTGCCAATCGTTTGAAAGGGATGCCCAGCCACGTGAATCTGATTCCGCTGAACGAAGTGGATGAAAGACCCTTCCGGCCCTCCCGCCGGACAGCGGCCTTCCAAAAACGTCTGGAGTCTCATGGCGTCACTGCTACTGTGCGGCGAAGCCTTGGCAGCGATATCGACGCCGCCTGTGGACAGCTCCGGCGAAAAGCACAGAAAGGGGAGGATTCCTAATGACAAACATCTGGGGCATTACCGATGCGGGCTTAGTCCGGCGGGAAAACCAGGACGCCTACAAAGTGCAGACTGCTTCCAGCCATATCATCTGTGTAGTCTGCGACGGAATGGGCGGGACCGCTGGAGGAAAGCTGGCCAGTCATATTGCTGTAGAAACCTTTGTGGCAGAACTGGAGAAGCTGCTGATTTCCGATATGACGGTTGGGCAGCTTCAAGAGGCGTCCACCGCAGCCATTGCACTGGCAAACCGGGCAATTCAAGAGGCCGCTGGCTGTTCCATCGAATATCAAAATATGGGGACCACGCTGGTTTCTGCCGTCTCCTATCGCGGCGGCATGGTAATCTGTAATGTAGGAGACAGCCGGGCATACCATATCACAAAACAAGGCATTACTCAAATCACTCGGGACCACTCCTTGGTTGAGCATATGGTGGAGCGGGGGGACATCACCGCCGAGGAAGCCCGCCGCCACCCAAACCGCAACCTCATTACCCGCGCCCTGGGTCCGGACGTGGACGCCGAGTGCGATGGGTACATCTGCCCGATGGAGCCGGGGGACTATCTGCTTCTATGTACAGATGGCCTGGTGAACACGGTAACAGACCAGGAAATGTGGGCTGAAGTGCTGCGAGAAGACACGGACACCTGCCTGGACCGCTTGCTGGACATCTCTAAGAGCCGGGGGGCATCTGATAATGTGACCGCCGTCCTAGTGCGGGAGCCGTAGGAGGGAGCCGTTATGGATCAATACATCGGAAAAATGCTGGATAACCGCTACGAAATTCTGGAGTGTATCGGCACTGGAGGCATGGCAGTGGTCTACAAGGCGAAATGCCACCGGCTCAACCGTCTTGTGGCGCTGAAGATTCTGAAAAGCGACCTGGCCCAAGACGAGGACTTCCGCCGCCGGTTCAACGCGGAATCCCAGGCTGTAGCGCAGCTCTCCCATCCCAACATCGTGTCGGTCTACGATGTGTCCCGGGGCGGCGATACGGAATATATCGTCATGGAACTCATTGACGGGATTACCTTGAAGCAGTATATGGGGAAGCGTGGCCAGTTGAATTGGCGGGAATCTCTGCACTTCATCACCCAAATCATGCGGGGACTGAGCCACGCCCACAGCCGGGGTATCGTTCACCGGGATATCAAGCCTCAGAATATCATGGTCCTGCGGGACGGCAGCGTGAAGGTGGCCGATT
>CAOJHG010000257.1 GCA_948435975.1 uncultured Oscillibacter sp.
GGGCCTGGCCGCCTGGTACTTCTACGGGATGTTCCTCAACTCCCTGAAGCTGGGGACCGCCCTTACCTTCTGCCCGCCCGGCGAAACGCCGCCGGAAAGTATTTGGGTGCTGAATCCGTTCAAGAACTGGTTCGTGCTTCTGACCCCTTTTGGCCTGGGAGTCACAGCCGTGATCGTGCTCCTGATCTGCCTCATTACGAAAAAGGGCTACATCTGGTTCTCCGGTTACAAGTACACCCACGACCCCCGGGGCTTTGACATCCTCCCGGACGCCACACACGGTTCTTCCGGCTTCCTGACAAAAAAGGAGATGGCCGGATTTTTGGAGGTCGGGGCCGTGGGGGAAGTGAAGGGTATGATGCTGGGGAAGGTAAAGACCCGGCCGGACGATTTGGACAAATACGCTTCCTACGCCGCCCATCGGATGGTCCCCGGCGACAACAACAATCTGCTCTGCATTGGAGCCCCTGGCAGTGGAAAGTCCAGAGGCTTCATCATTCCTTTCATGCTTGGATGCGCCCAGCGGGGAGAGTCCATTTTTATCACGGACCCCAAGGCCGAGCTTTTTGAAAAAATGTCCCCCTATTTCAAAGAGCACGGCTACTGCGTTCGGGCGGTGAACTTTTTGGATATGGCCCATTCGGACGGCTGGAACTGCCTGTATTCCCTGGAGAAGGAGACGCAGCTGGTCCAGACCGTAGCCAACACCATCATCCAGAACACCTCCGGGGCCAAGGAGGCCGACGACTTCTGGAGCCGCGCGGAGCTGAACCTGCTCATGGCCCTGATTCACTATGTCTGTAATTTAAAGGACGATCACGGAAACCTGCTGCCCATTGAGCAGCGGGGCCTGGGGGATGTCTACCAGCTCCTGGCCAACAAGAGCATCAACGAAATCAACCGCATCCTGGCCGCCCTGCCGCCGGAACATCCCGCCAAGGGCCACCACGGCCTGTTTCTCAAAGCCCGGGAAAACCTCTGGGGCAATATCGCCATTGGCCTGGGCAACCGCCTGGCGATCTTCCAGAACAAGCTGGTGGACGCCATCACCCGTAATCACGACGTCGATTTGCTGTTGCCGGGACAAAAGCCCTGCGCCTACTTTGTTATTATCTCCGCCCAGGACAGCGCCTACCGCTTCCTAAGCTCCCTGTTCTTCTCCCTGGCCCTGCCCAGGCTTTCCGACTATGCCCGGCTTCATGGGAAGAACGGCCGTCTGCCGGTGCTGGTGAACTTCTGTCTGGACGAATACTGCAACATCGGGTACATGGAGGGCATCGCGGACGCGCTGAACAGCATCCGGGGCTTTAACATGAGCTGTCAGGTGGTGGTGCAGAGCCTTTCCCAATGGCAGGAAAAATATCCGGGGAAAGAGTGGGAGAACCAGCTGGCCACCTTCGACCAGACCCTCTACATGGGCTGCAACGACCTGACCTCGGCGGAGTACATTTCCAAGAAGTGCGGCAAGGTGACAATCTCCGTCACCAATAACCAGATGCCCCTCATGCCGCTGTTTTCCCCGGTTTACACCTCAACACGGCCTTACTCACAAACGCGGAGCAACACCCAGCGGGATCTGATGCTGCCGGATGAAATCCTGCGCTTGGACCGGTGTCAGTGCATCGCCCTGTTTCAGGGGCACAAGCCCGCCCTGCTGTACAAGCTGGCCCCGGAGGAGCTGCCGGGGTATGACACGCTGAAATCCTGCAAGGTCATTGACTACACCCCGGAGTGGAAGCGGCGGGAGGAAGAACAGGCGAAAACCGCTCCGGCCTCCCCTCCAGCGCCGGAGCCGCAAGAGAACGTCCCTACACCGAAAGAAGCTCCGCAAGCCGAATCCCCGCCAGCGGCCTTCCCGGAGTATGACATTCCAGATATGAAGCAGGGCGGCGGTCTGGGCATGGTGGAAATTGAGGCCGTGCGGGACAGCGGCGATGAAGACGATGACAGCCCGCCGGGGAGGTAATCCCGGCGGGCTGTACTCAAATCATTTTACTAAAGTCCCTTCGGCTGTATAAGATTCGCCGGACCTCCATGACATTGCCTATGACTACATAGAAGATTGTGAAGTTCCGCACCTGGATGCGGTAGTAGGGATACTGCCGTTCCTTAGCGGAGCGGTAGGGCTCAAAGGACTCCGCGCAATGCAGCCGCTCCTGTATCGCGGCCTCAATGGCATCCACCAGATTTCCGGCGGCAATGGGATTCTGGAGCCGGAACATGATGTAATCCACGATCTCGTTCAAGTCTTCCTCGAAGAGCGGGAGTATCCGCAGTTCATAACGCTCTCCGTCCACGGATGCGCCCCCTCACTCGGCTGAAAACCTCTTCGCCGGAATAGCGGGTATCGGAAAGCCGCGCCGCCCGGTCCGCCTCATCCAGGGCGATTTCCACGTCGTCCGTCAAGGCGGCGTACTGCTCCAGGCTGAGCAGCACCATGGAGCCGTATCCGTTTTTGGTGAGGAATACCGGCTCCCCGCTTTTCAGAACGGTTTCCTCAATTTCCGGGTACTTGTTCCGAAGGTCGGAAACGGGCCGAATGTGCATCATAACACCACCTCACTTTTCTATCTGTATTCTATCATTATTTTATCAAAATCACAAGACTTTTATTTTGACAGGAGGTGCGCCCATGAGGGCCGCAGAGATGAAAGAACGTCCGAATTTCCCCTTGATGCGGCAGACGGATATCCAGAGTATTTACCACATGCAGATGCCCCGCTGGCTGTTCTCGGACCCCAGGTATGCGGACATGAGCTTGGACGCCAAGGTGGCCTATACCTTTCTCCTGAACCGCTTTCAGCTCTCCCGCCGGAACGGCTGGACCAACGAACGGGGAGAGGTCTTTGTGATCTTCCCCCGGAAAGAGCTGGCGAAGGAGCTTCGCGTCTGCGAGAAGCGGGTGACGGCGGCGTTCCAGACGCTGGCGGAACGGAATCTGATTTGGGAGAAGCGCTGCGGCCGGGGCGACGCCAATCAGATTTATCTGGCCCATGTTCAGCCCCAGGACGACCCCGCGTACACCAGCGCCCCCTTTGTCCCGGAGGGACCGTCTGGCGATTCAAGAACCGCCGATACTGCGGGTCTTGACGGTGGAAAATCTGCCCCCGAGCCCACTCCGGCTCCCCAAGAACCGCAAAATATGCCGTTCAAGAGCCGTCGATTTGGCGGTTCAAGAACGGCGGAATCCGCGGTTCCAGAACCGCCGAATCCGCCGCCAAGTTATAAAGAAACCAGTAAAAAAGAAGAGAGTTCTATTTACGCCCGTCCGTCCGTAGGCCCCTTGTACACGGACAGACGGGCAGATGATGAAGAAGATCTCCAGGAAATTTTGAACGGTTGTGAGCTGGAAATCTTCGAGCCGGAGGTTGCTCAGGTGTTCGAAAACGCCATTGAACGGCTTTTTTACTCCGACAGCTTCCGCATTGGCAACGCCACCCTGCCCCAAAGCCGGGTGCGCTCCCGGCTGCACCTGCTGAACTGCGTCATCCTGCAAACGGCGGAGAGTAAGCTCCGCTCCAACCTGGGGCGGCCGGTGAAGAACTCCACGGCCTATACCATGGCCACAATTTTCAACTGCATCGCCGAGAGCGAGAGCGACCTGCTGGTGGACCCGTATCTCAACAGCCTGGGTAAAGCGCCGCCCGGAAAGGAGTGAGAAACATGCTTTTATCTGTTCAGCAAAAATATATCCTGGAGGTCCTGCGCAAGCTGGGCTTCATTCGTCGCCGGCAATTAGCCGTTCTGGTCCGCCGGAGGTTCCGGCGGACCGACCAGGAAATTTCCGACGCCTTCCTGAATGCCATGCTGCGTCAGCTCCGGGTGGGAACCAGCGGTATTTTTCTGGACGATGAATTGGTTTTCCTGTCCCCCCCACGGCCCGACAGCCTCCGGCTGGAGGCCATTGATGTGATGCTGGAGCTGGCGGAGGGGGCGCCGGAGGACTTTACAGTACGAGTAGAGCGTCCCGCCATTCTGCGCTTTTCCTGGGGGGACAATCTCCG
>CAOJHG010000258.1 GCA_948435975.1 uncultured Oscillibacter sp.
AAGATGGTCCTGTTGGGAATCAGGATAGACAGAGATTTAGAAATTTAAACCAGAGGAAGAAATCTCAGCCGTCGTCCTCAGAATGCGTCTCTGTGTGGGAGACGGCCTTGTGGACCCAGATGGCGACGCTGGGGCGGGCGTGCCAGGTGGTGATGTCAATAGGCTCGCTCTTCTCAAATAGGTCGTAGTAGTCCTCGTCCTGCAAGGTGGGACGCCGCCGCCGGACGATTGCCGTGATGGTGGGATAGAGCACGATAGCGATGAGGCCGCCGGAGAAGCCGTTGTTGTACAGGTTCAGCCCCGCCACCGGTCCGCCCGTCTGAAGAACCAGCGCAGAGTGGATGAACCCTGCCAGAATGCCAGCGGGCCAGCCGAAATAGCCGGCAATGGGGGCCAGGGTGGTGCCGAACAGCCCCGCCAGCTGGAGGGAGGGATAGTCCGGCGTGTAGTGCATCCCGTAGGCTCCCAGGAAGATGCCGAACATGACCGGAATGATGTTCAGCGCGTGCTTTCCAAAGGCGGAGAAGCCCATGATGGTGAGAATGCCGCCCAGGGTAGGCCCGTTCAGGTCGCCGTTCACCAGCAGGATGTAGGCCATGCCCAAAAGCCCGTTGACGCCCATGTTTACCAGGACGGGACCGTAACCGAACATCCGGAGGTAATCGCTGGGGGCGCGGCCGATGGTGGCCAGCAGCCGCCGGTAGCCCTTCCAGACCACCGCTGGGGATTTCCGGACGCCGAACAATCCCAGAAGGATGCAGAACACGCAGAATCCGCCCAGAAGGAGGCCGAACGTGAGGTTATAGCTGTCGGCCCAGAAGAGGACGGTGTTTGGACTGTCTCCAAAAGCCTTTAAGACGGGGACGATCATCATTGCCAGGAGTCCGCAGGCGAAGCCCACATTGTAGAGGTTCATGCCGTTTTGGATTTTATAGGTGTAAGACGAGAGAGAAGGCATGATGAAGCCGATCAGGACGCCGATAGAGATTCCCAGGAAGAGACTGGCGTGTACGCTGCCCAGGGCCATGTAGCTGACCAGGGGAGCCAGAGAGGTGGACAGCAGGCTGATTCCGGCGTGCTTGGAGAAGGGCTCCCGCTGGTATTTCGCATACAGCCAGGTCCCCAGGATAATGGGCCATATGTTGAGAAAATTTTTACCAAATAAAGAGAAACCGGACATCAGGCCCATTTCCACGATGGTAAAACCGTTGAAGGGGTCCCCGGAGAGTTTGAGGATGCAGATGGAAACCGCGGTGACAATGCCTGCGTTTACCAGCGCCGCCCCAGGTCCGCCAAGAGAGACGTAATCTGAAATCAGCAGGTCCTGGAGCTTGACGATGTGGAGAAGTCCGCGGAGGATGCTGCTGGGAGACTGGAGGCAGAAGCCCAGGACGATCAGCCCGGCGGAAAACAGCAGGGCGGCGGGGAATAATTTTTTGTAATGGTGTCGGTTCGGCAAGCGCATTCCTCCCCATTCTGTTTCAAATTTAGAATTCTTAACAAAAGTATTATAACGTAAAAACGACAGAAAATCAACTGCTACTTCTTGATGGAATTGGTAAAAGCGCTGGATATCTCTGGAACAGCGGAACTCCTGGACTGGGAAACGATACATTCTATTATATCCTGGAAGAAGAAATGCCCAGGGGACGCAGGCAGTAAAGAAGAGCTGAACCGCATTACCAGACAGGCGTTTTGCTGCCTATGGGAGAGCGGTGAAAAAAATTTGAAGAAGTCCCTTGACAAATGGAGCAATGTTTGCTAGAATAACCCTTGTTCACGCGGGCATAGCTCATCTGGTAGAGCGCCACCTTGCCAAGGTGGAGGTAGCGAGTTCGAGCCTCGTTGCCCGCTCCAGGAACCCCAAGACTGTAAATGGTCTTGGGGTTTTTTGCGCTGTCAGAACGGTTAGCTTTTCCTTTGATAGGGCGTGGGGTCGTCCGCTAAGCCTAGGAGATAGTCTACGCTGGTCTGGTAAAACAGCGCCAGGGCAATCAGCGCCCCGCTGGGGATATCCAGGACGCCGCTCTCATATCGGGAGTACGTTGCCTGGGACACGTGGAGCAGCTC
This sequence comes from uncultured Oscillibacter sp., assembly GCA_948435975.1. GTDB lineage: Bacteria > Bacillota > Clostridia > Oscillospirales > Oscillospiraceae > Oscillibacter. The sequence continues at coordinate 2,071 of CAOJHG010000258.1, forward strand.
CGCCAACACCCGCTGAGGCAGATCCTGGTCCTCCCGCATGTCCCGCAGCCGCTGATACATTGCTTCATCCTCCTTTTTCCAGCCGAACTGCATACGGCCGCTTTCTCCATTCTAGGATATGCGAAAATTGCATCTTGATTTTTATGCGAAAATCGCATAGAATGAGAGGGACTTCATCAAGCAGGGAGGAACCTACTTTGCCCAAGAGAAAAAGAGAGGGCCTGAAGCAGACAGCCAAGGTCTGGCGCATCTGGGTGGACACCGAACAGCGCGTTATTTCCTTCCACGAGGAGCCCGGCGGACACCTCCTGGAATTCCGCAGCTACGAGCTCTTCCAGCGCTGTATCGACTGTTATACCGCCCAGCAGTACCGTTATCAGTGATGGGGAAATCTCCGTTTTGGAGGTTGACAATCGGGGGAAACGTGGTATGATAAGATGTCAAGTGAACATTTTGGCGTTGATAAGGACGAGTAGCCTCTCCATTCCCGCGCAGAGAGCCGCCGTTTGGTGCAAGGCGGACGGGAAGGCCGGCGAATATCCCCTTTGAGCCTCCCGCTGAAAGCATGGACAAGTAAGCGAGGACGTGCGGCGGGCGTTACTCCGCTGGGCCTGGACTGCCGGGCTGTGAGAGGCCGCACTCGGAACGGGCGGCAATGAGAGTGGTACCGCGGAGCGCTTGTGTCTTCGTCTCTTAGGAGGCGGGGGCGTTTTTGTTTTGGGGGACCTGCGTTGCCGGGATTTCTCCGGGACGGGCTATGACTGGACAGAGCGTTTTTATGAGGACAGCAAAAGGAGGTTATCCTAATGACCCAAGAAGAATGCCGGGAATATCTGCCGGAGAGCTGGCTCCCCTTGATTGGCCAAGACCCGGTATTGTCAGAGGTTTTTGAGGAGCACGAATATGACCTGGAGGGGGAAGCTGTGCCGCCCTTCCTGATACAAGAGCTTCGCGGCGGTAATCTGGAGCGCCTGCGGCCAATCCTCAGCCTCTACGGACAGCCGGGGATGGAGCTCCTGAAGGGCCTGCTGGAGATCGACGAAGCGGCGAAGGATACGGCGGAAATCCAGCTCCCTGGCGGTCAGACGGCTTACGCCGGGTACTTTTTTGCCAATCCCGCTATAGACCCGGAGGCCGCCGTTAAAACAGCAAAGCGTTACCTGCGGGCCATCTGTCAGATTTACGAGGAGATTTTCCACGAGCCCAGTCCCGTAGGAGCGAAGGCGGGCGTCCTGCTTTTGACGGGCCAGGAGGCGCGGGACATGCGCGAGCGGATACACCAGGCATATATTCATGGCAAGCCCTATCTGCCGGACCTGCAAATCAACGACGAGGTGGGCGACTGGTTCTCAGACCTCCCATATCAAAGGAGCTGCCAGGAGCTTTCCGGCCTCCTGCATGAAGCGCTTTATCATATCAGTAACGACTATTTCCTGTCGTATTATCTCCAATGGCCGCTGGTGGAGCCTCAGCCCATCGAGAACCCCTTCCGGCCCTATTTCGAGCTGTGGAAAATGGGACTGATGCCGCAGTTTTTCCATCATGACCAGATGGCGCTGATCGACTGCTGACGATGGAGGAGCCGCAAATCATCATTTGGGACGCCCCAGAGAAATAGCGTTTGCTGGCGGGGAAGACCGTGCCGCCCCTCAGACAATTGACGCACAGACCACTGTTTGTAATATCAATAACATGAAAATACAAGGAGGAATTACCAATGGACTACAACAAGACCATCCTACAGCCCAAGAGCTCCTTCCCTATGCGGGCGGGCCTGCCGCAGCGGGAACCCGAGATGCTGAAGCACTGGGAGGAAATCGACGTATATCACGAGCTGCTGAAGAAGAACGAGGGAAAGCCCCTTTTCAGCCTCCACGACGGCCCTCCCTTTTCCAACGGTTCCAT
>CAOJHG010000259.1 GCA_948435975.1 uncultured Oscillibacter sp.
TTCTTCTGGCAGTTCATGTGCTTCCACGGCTGGAAAGACGGATGGTGGGCGGCGGAGGGCATGGGACGTACTGACGTGACACGTTTCGCCGCGCATGTGGTCAGCGGAATCGGCTTCCTGGGGGCGGGCACCATCATCGTCACTGGCCGTCTTCAGGTGAAAGGTCTTACCACCGCCGCAGGCCTTTGGGCGTCAGGCTGTATGGGGCTGGCGGTGGGAGCGGGCTTTTACGAGTGCGTAGCCAGTGCGTTCCTGTTGATTCTTCTGGCAGTTCATGTGCTTCCACGGCTGGAAAGACGGATGGTGGGCGGCGCACGGGATATGAACCTCTATATTGAGTTCCAGTCTATGGATGATATGGGGGAAATCATCCGGCATATGAAAGCCCAAGGCGTTCGCATCTATGATATGGAAATCGACCGCAGCGGACGCTCACAGCACCCAGGGGCGGTATTCTCTCTTTATCTGGGTCAGAAGGGGAACTGGGCTAAGATGATCGCCGCTGTGTCCGAGATAGAGCAGGTTCGGGTTATCCGCAACATATAGGCAATCAACAAGAGGAGGGGATCGGAATGCTGTGGCTGTTTGACGGCCTGCGGGATGTAACGCTGCTGTCCGTGATGCTGCGGATGGTGCTGGCGGCAGTCTGCGGCGGCGCGGTGGGCCTGGAGCGGGAGTTCAAGCACCGTCCGGCGGGATTCCGGACCCACATCCTGATTTGTGCCGGCGCGGCTATGACTACACTGACTAGTCAATACCTTTACCTGAATATGGGATACAATACCGACATGTCCCGTATCGGTGCACAGGTGGTGGCTGGCATCGGCTTCATCGGCGCGGGGACGATTATGGTGACCGCCCGTCACCGGGTCATGGGACTTACCACGGCGGCAGGGCTTTGGGCGGCGGCAATTGTGGGGCTTGCGCTGGGCGCGGGCTTCTATGAAGGAGGACTGGCCGCGACCCTGCTGATTCTTTTGGCGGAAATGCTGTTCTCCCGGCTGGAATACCGAATGCTCGTCAAGGCGCCAGAGGCGGACCTCTACATCGAATACTCCGGCAGCGCCTGCCTGGAGGACCTTTTGAAGCTCTTCCGGGAACAGGATTTGAGAATTCTCAATATGAGCATCCTTCACACCGACCTTGAAAAGCACAGCGCCATTTTTACTCTGCGCCTGGATAAAAAGAGCCCTTTAGAGCAGTTGATAAAGCGGATTAACAGCGTTTCCGGTGTGCTTTCTGTACAGGAACTGTAATGAAATGTCTGCCATTGGAGAAGCGTCGTTCTTGAATGACGGACATTTTCGGCAAAATAGACATTGACACCAGCGCGGCGGCATGGTATGGTGTATGATACAATCGAATAACGGCAAACGAAATTCCTGGAGAAATGGCGGAAGTCTGCCGAAGGAGTAAAACTCTCAGGCGCCCGGTAGGCCGGGTGAGGACCGGGAATGGATGTGGCTCTGGAGAAGCCCAGAAATGGGGACCGAAGGTGCAAAACGGCGTTCGCGGGAAGGCCGTCGAATCTCTCAGGTAAAAGGACAGAGTAGGCACGGGCAGGCGGGGTTCGTCTGCGCGTTCGTCTGTGTTTTCTTTTTCGGAGCGGCTGAAGGTTCAGCCGTTTTTTCTATGTTTAGGAGGAAAGAAACATGTTCGCGCAAATCGAATCCACGTTGCTGCCTATCGTGCAGACTGTCAACGCTTACCTGTCCGATTTTATCCTGGTTGTCCTGTTGATCGCCGTGGGCCTCTGGTTCTCCATCAAGACCCGTTTCGTTCAGATCCGCTGCTTTGGCGAGGGTATGAAAAAGGTCTTCGGAAATCTCTCCCTGAACGGCGACAAGCAAAAAAGCGGCATGAGCTCCTTCCAGGCCCTTGCCACCGCTATTGCCGCCCAGGTGGGTACGGGCAACATCGTCGGCGCCAGCGGTGCGATTCTCACTGGCGGTCCAGGGGCCATCTTTTGGATGTGGATTATTGCCTTCTTCGGCATGGCCACCATTTACGCGGAGGCCGTCCTCGCCCAAGAGACCCGCATCAAGGACTCGGACGGCTCTATTCACGGCGGCCCTGTGTATTACATTAACCGTGCGTTCCAGGGCGGCTTCGGCAAGTTCCTGGCGGGCTTTTTTGCAATCGCTATTATCCTGGCCTTGGGCTTCTTCGGGTGTATGGTGCAGTCTAATTCCATCGGCTCCACCTTTGAGACCGCATTCGGTGTGCCCTCCTGGATCGTGGGCGTGGTGCTGGTACTGATTTGCGGCGTAATCTTTCTGGGCGGCGTGCAGCGTCTCGCAGCCGTGACAGAGAAGGTGGTCCCCGTTATGGCGGCGCTGTTTGTGCTGGGTGGTCTGGTGCTGCTGGTCATGCGCATCCAGTATATCCCCGCTACCGTTGCTATGATTTTCCGGTATGCTTTTGCCCCGAATGCAATCATCGGCGGCGGCGTGGGCGCGGCCCTCAAGATTGCCGTCAGCCAGGGCGCGAAACGGGGCCTGTTTTCCAACGAGGCGGGCATGGGCTCTACCCCTCATGCACACGCACTTGCCAACGTGGACCAGCCTCATGACCAAGGCGTGGTTGCTATGATTGGTGTGTTTATTGATACGTTCGTCGTTTTGACCTTGAACGCTCTGGTAATTATCTCCACTCTGTATACTGAGGGCGGCGTCCTGAGCGCGGGAACCATCCCCGAGGGCATCGACAAGGCGAACCTGGCCCAGACGGCGTTTGGCGTGGCGTTCGGTGAGCGCGCAGGAGCCATGTTCGTGGCGGCGTGCCTGTTCTTCTTCGCGTTCTCCACCATTCTGGGATGGAACCTGTTCGGCAAAATCAACATGGTGTATCTCTTCGGCAAGAAGTCCTCTATCGTGTATACTGTGATTGCGCTGGTATTCATTTTCCTGGGCACTGTGGCTTCTAACGACTTGGTGTGGGAGCTGTCTGACATGTTCAACCAGTTGATGGTGATTCCGAATGCGATTGCCCTGTTTGCTCTGACGGGCCTGGTGGTGAAGGCGGTCAAGAAATAATACAAGAACAACCTAGGAGCGGCGTGGTTTAAGTACCATGCCGCTCCTGCTTTTGTTTTTTCCGGGGCAGATTACAAAGACAGCGCCTGCCGTTCTCTTGCTTCCTGCTGTGAGACCTGAAACGGGACGGCCCTCAGCCGGGAGAAGAGGCGGGCGGCTCCTTTTTGCTGCTTATTTGCAGCGCCTCTCCATAGGGCATCGTGAACACGGGGACCCCTTCCGCCGAAGGACCCAGCGCGTACATGGGAAAGAAAAATGCCAGACCTTCCGCTGTTAAGTAGAAATTCTGGGGGTTGAAGCTGCGGCGGAGCTGTTTCCGCCAGTCCTCGTGCCAGCGGCTGACCCCGGCCCTCTCCCTCCGCTGAATCTCCTCTGCCGCCAAGGTGAGCAGCCGTTTCCGCCAAGAGCCTCCGGCAGGGAAAAAGCTCTGTATTGGCACTGGATACCCCGCCGCTAGGTCCCAGGTGTCTCCCCGCCGGGTCACCAGCGCCGGACCAGGACCAGTGACCTCCCGTGACTCCGTGTAGAGGCTCAGGAGACTCCCCTCTTGATAGGTCACGGCGTAGCGCAGTTCTGCCCGGTAGCTGGGCAGGGGCGCGCTGGCGGCAAGAGCGGTGTGGTACTCGGCCTCCGCTTGGGGGAACAGCCAGGTTTGACAGTAGCGAAGGTATGCCCGGCATTGTAATTGATAATAGCGCTGGATACGTCTCGCGGTGCGGTCCTTTTTCGGTTCCGCCTGGGGAAGCAGGATGGACGCGGAGAGCACCGGGATGCCTTCCACCATCCACTCCCGTTCCGCCGCGAAGGGTTCGATGTGTAACGCCGTCTCTTCCATAGCTCCGCTCCTCTCCCCGATTTGCTTTGCTTCAGCTTATGCCGGGGGGCGGGCGGGGGTTCCTCCTCTTGTTTGGGGAACATATGGTTGATATGGGCGGAGGG
>CAOJHG010000260.1 GCA_948435975.1 uncultured Oscillibacter sp.
GAATAGAATTGAGGTGGTTTGCCGATGAAGACAGTTCCGGAAAAGCTGGTGGAGCTCCGCCGGAAAGCAGGGATTTCACAGGAGAAGCTGGCGGACCGGCTAGGCGTTACCCGGCAGTCCGTCAGCAAGTGGGAGAGTGGAGCGGCGCTACCAGAGCTAACAAAGCTGATTGCCCTGTCTGATATGTTTTCTGTCAGTGTGGACTATCTAGTAAAGGACCGCTGTGAGGAAACGGAAGGCTTTGCAGAAGCGCCAGCCTCCACGGAGAAACTGGAAAAGCAGATAGAGGAGATGGCTCGGTTTTTCCGTGGCTGGACCTGGGACAGCAAGACCAAGGTTTTCGGCCTTCCGCTGGTTTCTATCCGATGTTATTCCCACTCCCGTCTGTCAGCCCGGAACGCCGCGAAAGGTATCATCGCCATTGGAAATATCGCAGTAGGAGTGGTGTCTTTAGGGGCGGTTAGCGTGGGAGCCGTCAGTATTGGCGTACTGTCAGCAGGAGCCTTTGCCATAGGGGTTCTGGCCTCCGGTCTGGCAGCGTTGGGACCAGTAGCAGTCGGACTTCTGGCGTTTGGACCTGTGGCAGTTGGGTTATGGTATGCTGGAGGCATAACGGCTTTGGGCGGAAAAATCGCAGTGGGCATAGCTGCGGTAGGAGAAACGGCAATCGGCTGTGATGCCGCTGGAAAGAATATCCTTCTTTGGGGCGGAGGCCTGAGCAGGGCAGAGGTGGAGGCGTTTCTTTTAGAGCACCATCCCAAACTCTGGAGGCCCCTGCTGAATTTTCTGACCTGCATAGGCGCGAATATAAAATAGCAGCCAAAACAAGGAACAGGGATGCAGTAAAAAAGATGCACCCCTGTTTTCATTTGCTTAGTACCTCGTGACGAATGTAATCGAATGCGGCGTCCTCACCCTCGTCCCGGAGCTTGATTAGCATCGTTTCCAGCAGAGCGGCAGTGGCAGGATGAAGAAGCAGTTGTTTGTCCTTGCCTTTTAGGAAGAACTGGTATGGAAAGCTGGGGTTGAATTCCGCGCCTCGATAGACCCTGCTGGCGGCCAGACGGTCACAGAACATCTCCGCCACATATTTCTTTGGCATTTCTACCCCGCCAATGCCGCTGCCGTCCTGCTGGTAGTCGGTCCAATACTCAAAATGATGGCGGTTGCGGCCCTTGTGATGGAGCCAGGCGGCGCTGTAGCCGAAGAGCTTCCGCTGCTGGTCGTTGGGGCTGCGGTCCCCTTGGAAATATTTGACGCCCGCAAAAAATTCTATCGGGGAGTATTTGGACAGGTCGTGAGTCAGCCCCTGCCAATATAATCCCAGACGGAAGCAGTAGCGCCGTACCAGTGCCCGGTGGCGGTGGATAGTTTTCAAGTGACCCCAGAAATGCAAGGCTGTGCGCCTCCTTTTCATATCATCAGTTTTGCAGGGAAGGGAAAGTCTTCCTATATATGGGAAGGCGCTCGATTGACGGAACCAGTATAGCACAACCGGCGGAAAAAGACGAGATATTTTTGCATGGAATTTTCCCAACGGCAGAAACTATTTTCCGGAGAGCTGGAAGCGGCTCAAAATTTTCCGGGGCGGTTTTGAAAAGCTGTAAAAGCCCCAGCGGAGGGATTTAGATGGACGCTGCGATTTATGGATGCCCAACAGCGTGGGAACCCCTGCTGCCGCCTGAGACATGCCGCCTGCGGAGTCTGGAAGAAGCGGCTGTGAAGAAATGGCTGATTTTGGCGCTGACTGTGGAAGGATGCCGCTGTCTGAAGGGGGCGGTTTCTTCCGCGCTGTCCTGCCGCCTTCTGCTTGTGCCGGGAGAGTTTCCAGAGTGTCTGACAAATATTCATGCAGAAACTGTGATTACCTACGGCCTGTCGTCCCGCGATAGTTTGACGCTGTCCAGCCTGGCAGAGCCGCTCCTATGTATACAGCGGGCGCTGCCTCGTTTAGATGGAACAGCGGTAGACCCCCAAGAGCTGCCGCTTCCGCCGCTGCCGGGACCTGCGGAGGAGCTGCTGCCTCTGCTGGGACTGTGGCTGTTGCAAATACCGTTGACAGAACAGCCCTTCTTATAATAAAATACCACAATTACCAGGCAAAATGCGAGTCTGGAAAGGAGGGCGTGTATGCCGCTGCTGGGTTGGGTGCTGTTGATTGCCGTTGCGGTGATTGTAGGAGTTGGACAATATTTTATGCACAAGGGAACAAACGGACCATCTCACTGCATGGGTTGTGGAAAGTGCGACAAAACCGGCGTCTGTATTTTAACGAACAAACCCGTAGGTCCGGGGAAGAAATCATGAGCGCAGCGGCATTTTTGGAGCAGGCATGTCAGGCAGATCAAAAGGTCCTGTTTCGTCTGCTGCAATATTCCCTATATGAAGAAAGCGCCTGCGACGGCAATGAACCCGGTAATGACGGCCTGTACACCTAATTGCAGAATTTTTGGTCCTGCCCCCATACCGCCGGCGCGGGGGCAGGGAAGCCGCTGCTCATGCGTGTTTTCGGAAGCACCCAGGAATATGGGAGGTTTCTCCGTCCTGCGGCAGTGAAAGCGCATACCGCTTCTGGGAGCGAATCATTTACAGGTATATTGGCGAGATCCCGAAATTTAAAGACGGAATTTTCATTTTTTCGTCATTTTCCCGTTGACAAATGCGGCGGGAGGGTTATAATAACTACTGTTCATCAACTGAAACGCCATGATAAAGCCAGCGCCGCCAGATGACGCCTAAGCGAGAGGGGGAGAGTGGAAGCCCCTTGCAGAGTTCCGGCGCAGCCACTTTGGAGCAGTCCGTGAGGAGCGGAACGGTTCATCCCCGTTAGCGGATGGCACGAGATGTCCTCTGCACATAGGGGATAATTAGGGTGGTACCACGAAGTGAGCCTTCGTCCCTATGCTGGGGCGGAGGCGCTTTTTGTGTGGGAAGGAGAGGTTCAATGAAAAATTTCCAGAATTATACACCGGAAAAATACGCCGGAAAAGATTATCAAAGGATAGAGGACGGGATTTACTTTGGAAGGAATCCATACTGGACTCCGGGGCGCGACGGGGAAGACCTCTTTGTTACTTCCCTGACTTTTGAGATGGAACCAGACTGCTACGGCGAGGAGGGCGGCTGTCCTCAGAATATTACGCAGGTTCCCTTTGAAAACATTTTAGATGACTTTTCTGTGTTTGTCACCGACTTTTATGATGGGCTGAACCAGGACAGCGGCAAAACCTGCTATCAGGAATTCGGCTCCTACAAAATCGAGAATATCCGAAATCTGCGGACTTTGATCGGTAAGCGGTTTTACGCGGTTCCCTGCACAGAGGCCGATGAAGAATACGAAGACGAGGAATACAAGGTTATCATTGAATAAATAACCATTATTTTAGGAGGTAGTTTTTTATGGCACACCCCTACCATGGGCTGAACGAACTGCGGGAGATGTTCCTCAGCTATTTTGAAAGCAAGGGCCATCTGCGCCTGCCCAGCTTCTCCCTGATCCCGCCTGCCAACGACGCAAGCCTTCTGCTCATCAACAGCGGTATGGCGCCCATGAAGACCTGGTTCACCCGTGAGGAGGACCCCCCGCGCAACCGGGTCTGCACCTGTCAGAAGTGCATCCGTACCGGCGACATCGAAAACATCGGCAAGACGGACCGCCATGGCACCTATTTTGAGATGCTTGGCAATTTCTCCTTCGGCGACTATTTTAAGAAGGAGGCCATCCCCTTCTGCTGGGAGTTTCTGACCAAGGTCGTGGGACTGGAGGAGGACCGGCTGTATCCTTCCATCTATCTGGATGACGACGAGGCTTTCGAGATCTGGAACAAGGACATCGGCATCCCCGCTGACCGCATTTTCCGTTTCGGCAAGGAGGACAACTTCTGGGAGCACGGCGCAGGCCCCTGCGGTCCTTGCTCTGAGGTCTACTATGACCGCGGCCCTGAGCACGGCTGCGGCAAG
>CAOJHG010000261.1 GCA_948435975.1 uncultured Oscillibacter sp.
AGACAAAATCATGGGCCTGACCATCGGGGCTGACGACTATATTACAAAACCGTTTAATCCATTGGAGGTCACAGCCAGGGTAAAGACCCAGCTTCGGCGGTGCAGGCTCTATAACGGCTCTGCCCCAATGCAGGAAGATACGGCCCATGAATATGATATTCGAGGGCTGGTCATCAACCGGGACAACCACAAATGTTTTCTGTTTGGGAAGGAATTGCGGCTGACCCCTATTGAATTTTCCATTCTTTGGTATCTTTGTGAACGGCAGGGTATTGTTGTTCCCTCAGAGGAGCTTTTTGAGGAGGTATGGGGCGAAAAATATCTGAAAAACAACAATACCGTTATGGCCCACATCGGGCGTCTGCGGGAGAAATTGAACGAGCCCGCCCGAAGCCCCAGGTTCATCAAAACGGTATGGGGGGTAGGCTATACCATTGAAAAGTAAGAATGACTTCGGCCAGTTCCGTATAAAAATATTCCTCCGCACGATTGCTGCGCTGGCGGCGGCCGCCGCTGTGATTTGTCTCACATATACTGTTCTGCTGCGGGGCCGCTTTGCTGACGGGATGGTGGTTCTTTTTCAAAATACTCTGGGCATGGAATATGATGCTGCACTCCAACTGTATGAGCGGACATTTCGCAGTCATATGGACGCCATCATTCTGTTGTCCATCCTGCTGGTATTCGCCGTTCTGTTCTATGTTTACCTCCGTTGGCTGACCCGGTACTTTGTGGCTGTTAGCGAAGGAATGGACGCCCTGCTTTTGGATGTGTCCGGGGAAATCTCCCTGCCTCCAGAGCTGCTTCCCATTGAGCGAAAAATGAATCTGGCAAAACACGCCATGGACCGGCAGAAAAGCGATATGCTTTTGGCCGAGCAGAAAAAGAATGATTTGGTGATGTACCTGGCCCATGATCTGAAAACACCTCTGGCCTCGTCTATCAGCTACCTGAACCTGCTGAAGGATGAAAAACAGCTCTCCGAGGAATTGCGGGAAAAGTATCTTTCCATCTCTCTTGCCAAAGCGGAGCGCCTAGAGGACCTAATCAACGAGTTCCTGGAAATTGCCAGATACAGTCTTTCCACCATTACTTTGCAATACAGCGAAATCAACCTGACCCGCCTGCTGGAGCAGCTTGTATATGAGTTTCAGCCAGTTTTAGACCAAAAGAGCCTGACCTGCCGACTTGTAGCCGCGGAAGATATTCTGCTGAAATGCGACGCTGACAAGATGCAGCGGGTCTTTGACAATTTGCTGCGGAATGCGGTTAATTACAGCTTTGATGGAACCGACATTACCATTGAGGCCGCGTGCGCCGAAGACAGCCTGATATTGAGATTTTCCAACTATGGCGGGACAATTCCCAAAGAGAAGCTGGAGTGCATCTTCGAGCAGTTTTACAGACTGGACACGGGACGCAGTTCCAGCGGGACCGGTCTGGGTCTTGCCATCGCAAAGCAGATTGTTACACTCCACAAAGGGACAGTCACAGCGGAGAGCGAGAATAACCAAACAACTTTTACGGTAATACTGCCTGTTTTGCAGCAATAGCAGACAATTTGAAATTCAGCAATACAAATCGAAATATGACGATATTGATCGGGAATACATCTGCTGCGCCAAATCCAGACCAGAGAGGAGGCGCAAAACGCACCTGCGCCCGTTACTGCCTGTTCTTGTTCTATGACAGCCAGCTTGTGACCTATGAAATTTTGTCGGAGAAGAAGTTTGATAAAATCCTGGCAGGCAAGGGCTGGTAAAATGGAGGACTTATGAAGAACAGCCGTCTTTTTGAAATCCTGTATCTTCTGGTGGAGAAGCGGGCTGTCACCGCTGGAGAGCTGGCCCAGCGGCTGGAGGTGTCAGAGCGCACGATTTATCGGGATATTGACGCCCTGTCCGCCGCTGGCATCCCGGTTTTCACTCAGAAGGGGCAGGGGGGAGGCATCCGGCTGATGGATCAGTTTGTACTGGATAAAACTCTGCTTTCCAAATCGCAGCAGGACGAGATATTATTTGCCCTACAGGCTATATTGGCTACCGGTGGAACGTCGGAGAGGGATACCATGTCCCGGCTGACCGCTCTGTTTCGGCGGGAGGGCAGCGACTGGCTGGAGGTGGACTTTACCGATTGGGGCAGCGGAACGGCGGAGCGGGAAAATTTTGCGCTGATAAAGAGAGCAGTCCTGGAACGGCATCCCTTGACCTTCACCTACTACAACTCCGCTGGAGAGAAGCGCCGCCGCACTGCAGAACCTGCCCGGCTGGTGTTCAAGGGCGGGTGCTGGTATCTGTTGGCCTTCTGCCAGACCCGGCAGGACTGGCGCATCTTCCGTCTGGTGCGGATGGAGGATTTGACACTGGAGCAGGAGAAAAGTCCGCTCCGCCGTCCGCCGGAATGTCTGGAGGCCCCGCCCGAGACGCGTCGGGAAGTGGAACTGCGGCTGCGGTTTGCGCCCTCTGCCGCCTGGCGGGTGTGGGACTACTTCCATCCAAAGCAGATTGCTCCGGAGCCAGACGGACATCTGCTGGTGAACTGCGCCTTTCCGGAGGACCAATGGCTTCTGTCGTTCCTGTTGTCCTTCGGAAGCCGGCTGGAGGTGCTGTCTCCGGTCCGCTGGCGGGATATCCTGGCCGAGGAAATAAAAAAATCTTTGGAGGTCTATGAAACTTGACATGCCTTGTCAGGTTTTGGATGGTATCCTTGTGTTAGAGACGAGGGTACAGAACCCGTCCAATAAAAGGAGGTTTTCTCAATGGAAGGAAGAAAGTTTTGTCAGTGTTGCGGTATGCCGCTGGACAAACCCGAGGACGTGGGAACCGAAATGGACGGCTCTCCCGGCGGGGACTACTGCCGCTACTGCTATCAGAATGGAGCCTTTACCTACCCAGACGCCACGATGGAGGACATGATTGCCTTGAATCTGAAATTCAACGAGGAGAACGGCCTTCCTATGGGTACGCGGGAAGAGGCGGAAACGATGATGCGCAATTGGTTCCCAACCCTGAAGCGGTGGAGAAAATCGTAAGAAAGTTTAGAGGAAAACAGCGGGTTCCCGTGTGAATGAACGAGGGAAGGGCGCTCTTGCTTTTGGTACAATGACTGTGCCAAGGCAAGAGCGCTAATTTTATACCGGAAAGGAGTATCTGCGTGGAATTGCTGATCGACCATATTTCCAAACGCTTTAAGGACAAAACCGCTGTTGACAACATCAGCCTGAAACTGACGCCTGGGGTCTGGGGACTATTGGGGGCCAACGGCGCAGGTAAGACCACTCTGATGCGGATGATTGCTGGGATTATGCGGCCCACCTCCGGCCAGGTGGCGTATGACGGTGTTCCCATTCAGGTCTTAGGGGAGCGGTATCGGGACATTTTTGGATTTCTTCCCCAGGATTTCGGTGTTCACCCGGAATTTACGGTCAAGGACTATCTGGACTATGTAGCTGCGCTGAAGGGACTCCCAGAGCGGCGAAGCCAACGGAGAATACACGAATTGCTGGAACGTGTTTCCCTTTTGGACGTCTATCACAAAAAAATCAGCAGGCTCTCAGGAGGTATGAGGCGCCGGGTAGGGATTGCCCAAGCGCTGCTGAACGCCCCAGAGGTATTGATTCTGGACGAGCCCACAGGAGGCCTGGACCCTGGTGAACGAGTGCGCTTCCGCAATCTGCTGTCGGAATTCGCCCATGATCGGATTGTTCTGATTTCCACCCATATTGTCCCAGATATAGAGTACACCGCCACTTGCAGCGCCATCATCAAGGACGGCAAGCTGCTGGCAACTGGGACAACGGAGGAATTGACCAAGCTGGTAGAAGGCAAGGTATGGAGTTGTACCATCCCGGCGGAGGCTGTGCCGGAATACGAAAGCAAGCTTCAGATTGTGGGCCTGCGGAAC
>CAOJHG010000262.1 GCA_948435975.1 uncultured Oscillibacter sp.
AACGTGTCCCACGACCTCAAGACCCCTCTGACCTCCATCCTCTCCTACGCGGAGCTTCTGCGTCAGGAGGACCTGCCCCCCGCGGCGGCGGACTATGCCCGTATCATCGACGAGAAGGCCCAGCGGCTGAAAACGATGGTGCAGGACGTGTTCGAGGTCAGCAAGGCGGCGGCGGACCAGCTTCCCGTCCGTCTGGAGCGTCTGGACCTGGGAAAGCTCCTGCGGCAGACCCTGGCGGACATGGACGGCCCCATCCAGGCAAGCGCCCTGACCTTCAAGGTGGATGTGCCGGAGTCCCCGGTGATGATTACGGCGGATGGCAAACGGCTCTACCGGGTCTTCCAGAACCTGATTGACAACGCCCTGCGCTACGCCCTGGAGGGAAGCCGGGTATACCTGAGCCTAAAGACGGCCGGAGGGAATGCGGAAGCGAGTATGCGCAACACCAGCCGCAGCGAGCTTCCAGAGGGCGTGGATTTTACCGCCCGCTTCGTCCGCGGAGACGCCAGCAGGACCGACGGCGGCAGTGGTCTGGGCCTGAGTATAGCCAGTTCTTTTACAGAGGCCTGCGGCGGAGAGTTCCGGGTAGAGACGGTGGCGGACCTCTTTACCGCCATCGTGACCTTCCCCCTGGCAGAAGGCGAATAGATTGAACAGCGGCGGTCTCTCGAAAAGGGAGGCTGCCGCTGTTTCTGGGTCTAAAAGTGAATATGCAATTTTTTATGCAAAGCGATTTGGGCAGGATGAACAAGGAATTCAGCAATTGCACCGGACAGCTACAAGGCTTTTTTACAAATATGAGAGAACGGCAAATATTTATTCATTTTCTGGTAAATATGCTATTGACAACCAGCGGCCCGCGTGATAAGGTATCCACATCTAAGGGAACAGTTCCCCTCCCATACAGGGTCTTCCATAAAGCCCAAGGGATATTTTAATTGGAAAAGGATGAGATTGTATCATGAAAAAGTTTTTGACCTGCCTGCTGGCTCTGGCAATGGCGCTCTCTCTGGCCGCCTGCGGTGGAGAAAAGGACTCCGGCGACAGCACAGGGACCACGCCTCCCGCCAGCACAGACGGTTCCGGAGACTCCGGCGCCAGCACGGACGGTTCCGGGGACTCCGGTGACAGCACGGATGGTTCCGGGGACAGCTTTACCACCATCCAGGACGGCAAACTTATCATGGCTACCAACGCCGCCTTCCCGCCCTATGAAATGACGGACGATAACGATAATATCATCGGCATTGATCCGGAGATTGGCGCGGCCATCGCGGAGAAGCTGGGCCTGGAGCTGGTGATCGACAACATTGACTTCGATGCCGCGCTCCTGGCAGTGCAGAACGGTTCCGCCGATGTGGTGCTGGCGGGCCTGTCCTACCGGGAGGACAGGGATTTGGTCCTGGACTTCACGGACAGCTATGCCACCGGCGTACAGGTGGTCATCGTCACGGAGGATTCCGAGATCAATGAGCTGGACGACCTGGACGGCAAGCTGATCGGCACCCAGCGGGGCACGACGGGTTATCTGTATGCCTCCGACACACCGGAGAACGGCGGCTATGGGGAAGAGAACGTTATCGGCTACGACAACGGCATCACCGCTGTGCAGATGCTGCTGAACGGCCAGGTAGACGCGGTCATTATCGACAATGGTCCCGCCAAGGAGTTCGTCGCCGCCAATCCCGGCCTGCGGATTCTGGATACCGAGTGGGTCATGGAGGATTACTGCGCCGCCGTGAACGAGGGCAACACCGCTCTGCTGGAGGCCATTAACACAGCGCTGAACGAGCTGATGAACGACGGCACCCTTCAGGCGATTGTGGACAAATACATTACGGCTGAATAAGCTGGTTGCTTCGCAAGGGGGGTGGTAGAGGCCGCTCCTTTTGCGGCATTTTGGGAGGCGCTGCCTTCACGCTGAGGATGGTCCGAACCGCGCTGGCAGTCTCCCGGTCGCGAGGGGATTTGAATACATAAGACGGGGAAAGAGGGAAAGACAATGGAGCTGGCCTATTACTACGACCTGTGGCGGGGACTGATGCTGTCAAAGGAGCCCATTACCTGGTGGCAGAAATTCTACGTGCTGTTTTATCAGGCGTTTTTGGACGGAGACCGGTGGACACAGTACCTGAACGGCGTGGTTACAACGATTTGGGTGACGGCGCTGGCGCTGTGCCTGGGCGTGCTACTGGGCGTCATCGTGGCAATAGTGCGGACGGCTCATGACCAGCAGCGCCCCGGCCGGCGGAATGTTTTCCTGGGGCTGGTGAATTTTGTCTGTCAGATTTATGTGACTGTTATCCGGGGAACTCCCATGATGGTGCAGATGCTGATAATGGGCACGGTGGTGTTCAGCACCAGCCGGAATTTCACCATGGTGGGCGTTCTGACCTTGGGCATCAACTCCGGCGCGTATGTGGCCGAGATTATCCGGGGCGGTCTGATGTCCTTGGACCCCGGACAGATGGAGGCGGGCCGCTCTCTGGGCCTGGATTACTTCACAACTATGGAGTACATCGTGATTCCCCAGGCGTTTAAGGCAATCCTGCCATCCTTGGGCAACGAGTTCATCATTCTCCTGAAGGACACCTCCCTTATCAGTATCATCGGCGGCAAGGAGCTGATTTACGCGGCCCGGGGCATCATCACCCGTACATATGAGTCTATGTTCCCTCTTCTGGGTACGGCAATGATCTATCTGGTAATGGTGCTGATTTTCTCCTGGCTCCAGGGGAAGCTGGAGAAGAAGCTGCGGCAGAGCGACCGGCGGTAAGGAAGGAGGCGTGTGCATGATCGACGTAAAAAATCTCTCCAAGTCCTTCGGGGACCATCTGGTATTGGATAATCTGACGGAACACATCAACCCTGGAGAAAAAGTGGTGGTGATTGGGCCTTCCGGGTCCGGCAAGTCCACCTTCCTCCGCTGTCTGAACCTTTTGGAGACCCCCACCAGCGGGACCATCACCTTTGAGGGCATCAACATCACGGACCCGAAGGTAAAGATTGACGCCGTGCGGCAGCAAATGGGCATGGTGTTTCAGCATTTCAACCTTTTTCCCAACATGACCATCCGGAAGAACATCACCCTTGCCCCAGTGCAGACGAAGCGCATGAGCCAGGCGGAGGCGGACGGGGAAGCGGAGAGGCTGTTGAAGCGGGTAGACCTGCTGGACAAGGCGGAGGCATATCCGAACCAGCTTTCCGGCGGACAGAAGCAGCGGATCGCCATCGTCCGTGCCCTTGCCATGAAGCCGAAGGTCATGCTGTTTGACGAACCCACCTCGGCGCTGGACCCGGAGATGGTGGGCGAGGTGCTGGACGTGATGAAGGAGCTGGCCTGGGAAGGAATGACGATGGTGGTGGTGACGCACGAGATGGGCTTTGCCAGGGAAGTGGGAAGCCGTGTCCTGTTCATGGATGAGGGGCATATCCTGGAGCAGAACGAACCAGAAGAGTTTTTCGCCCATCCCAAGAGTGAGCGCTTAAAATCTTTCTTGGAAAAGGTCCTGTAAAAGCGACGGTTAAGACGATATGTAATGAGGAACAGGGGCGGCTCTGTTCCTCATTTTTTCAATTAGAAGGTTCGGATGGAGGAAGAGAAGACAGGCGCAGGCGGTTCTGGGAATCCTGGCGCTGTGTCTGGGACCGCTGCAATTGAGCATGACTTTCGGCAACTGGTATGGGCACGGTTCCTGGTGGTTTCCATGCGCATTTCCGGCGGCATTTTGTGGGGTGAACTGGGGGATTTTCTGGATATTTGACGAGAAATATACCCGCAGGAAGACAAGATTCTTACGCAAATAAGGCTTGGAGTCCAGAGGCAAAACGCACGCGGCTTCCCTTTATGGGCGGCTGTGTGCGTTACCGTTTTGTTACCTTTTGTTCTC
>CAOJHG010000263.1 GCA_948435975.1 uncultured Oscillibacter sp.
ACAAGGAACCGCTGGTCCAGCGTTGTGCTGCCTGGTAAAATCGCCTCTTCTGAAAAGTCCACGGAAATGGTGGCCTCAGATTCAAAGGAAGCGAAGGGATACGCTTTCATATCCTCCAAGTCTATTTCTGCATAAGAGGCCATGGGGTGGTCCTTCCGGAAGAACACGGAAGGGGACATGGAGAGCACGCGGTTGAACTCCAGGTTGCGGGCGGCCAGGTATTTGCGGATAAACGTCTCGGTTGTGGTAGAGAGAAAAATAATGCCCACTTCGCTTTTTTGCTCAAATACATCCCGGATGACCCGGTCCATGCTGCACTCCCGCAAACGGACCTCAAACTGCTTGGGGGCCCGTTTTTCGAAAAATTTGCAGAACGCTTTGACCACAAAGGGATAGCGCTGCATGGAGACCGCCAGGTGAAAGGGCAGCGGCCGCACATGCCGGGTGTAGAGTTCCAGGATTCTCTCCTCTTGTTCCAGCAAGGTCTTGGCATAGCGTAGAAATTCCTGGCCGTCCCGGGTGAGGGTAATTCCCTTCCTGCTCCTGGAAAAAATGGAGATGTGGAGCTCGTTTTCCAGGTCCTTCAGCGTACTGCTCAAATAGGGCTGCGTCAAATACAATTCCTGGGCCGCCTTGCTGATGCTGCCGCAGCGGGAAATTTCCATAACGTAACGAATCTGTTGAAGGGTCATGTTTGCACCGCCTTCGTTGCGCATTTGCCAAAATAGACAAAATATTTTTTAAAATTAGGGTATGCTTTGTCGCTTATGGATGAGGATAGCTTTTTCATAATTGTTCCGGCTTCGAAAAAATGAAATACTATGTGTGACAGAAATCCTAATCAAAGCATACACCAGAGTCCGGCAAAAGTCAAATTCCGAGGATTATGAAACAAGGGGGAACTGAACATGAACGTGCTGATCGCCGATTTGCCAAAGGCGCAGAACCGCGACATTGATTATGAGATCAATCTGCTGCGGTCCGCTTTCCCGGACATAGAGACGGTCGTCTATGATTACGACGAAGCGAAAAAAGACGAATTCAAAGCGCTGCTGAAAAACGCGGACGCGCTTTTGACTGGCTTGATCGTAATGGATCAGGATATGCTGCAAAGTGCGGAGAAGCTCCGGGTTTTGTCGCTGACGTCTACGGGCTATAACTTTGTGGACGTGCCCTGTGCCACGGAGAAGGGGATTGCCGTGGTCCCCATTGGGGAATACTGCACAGACGAGGTTGCCGACCACGCCATGTCCCTGATGCTGGCATTGAACCGGAAGCTGAAGCACTATGTGGACATCCTGGACCGTCAGCACAGGTGGCTGTACCGGGAGGCTGGCGAGATTCGCGGCCTGCGGGGGCAGACGCTGGGTATCTTCGGCCTGGGTAAAATTGGACGGGCCCTGGCGGTCCGGGCCCAGGCATTTGGAATAGATGTGGTGGCCTATGATCCCTATCTGCCCCCCGCTATAGCAGAACAGGTTCATGTCAAGCTGGTTTCTCCCCAGTATATTCAGGAAAATTGCACCATCATCTCCAACCACATGATCCAGACCGCGGAGGTGGAGGATTACTTTAACGAGGCGTTTTTCTCCGGCTTGAAAAGGGCCCCCATATTCCTGAATGTGGCCCGGGGTGGAGCGGTCGATGAAGCGGCGCTGCTGGACGCCCTGGAAACCGGGAAAGTTTCTGCGGCTGGCCTGGATGTCTTTAAGGACGAGAATCCTGATTTGAGCCAGAATTCCTTCCTTGGCCGGAATAACGTGATGGTTACGCCGCACGCGGCCTTCTATTCCAAAGAGTCCGTGGCCCGGGCGCAGAAAATCTCTGTGGAAAACATCATCTATTACCTCAAAGGCGAGTACGAAAAGGTCAACCATATTGTAAACGGCGTAAGGGCTTGACGCCGATTTTCACACTTTAGATTTTAGGGAAAGGAGAGCCCAATATGAAAAATGCGGATGTCATCGTGATCGGTGGCGGCATGATTGGATTGTCCATCGCATATTGGCTTACGAAAAAGAACCAGACGGTTTTGGTTCTGGAGAAAGGTTCTACCCTGGCCGCAGGGAGCAGCGGCGCGGGCGACGGACATATTTACCACAACACAAAAATGCCGGGATATCACACAAATCTGGGCTTCGCCGGAGGAGAAATGTATCCTTCGATTTTAGAGGACCTGGAGGACGACTGCGGATTTAGTGCGCATTGCGGCTCCTATCTGCTGTGCAACGACGAAAAAGAGTATGAAATTGTGGAGAATGCCACCCGGAAGATGCAGGAGGGTGGAATGGACATCCGTATGCTCAGCGGCGATGAACTCCGCCAACAAGAGCCTTGCTTCTCCAAGAAAATCTATGGCGCCAGCTATGCCCCCAGCGGCGGCAAGCTGGACCCCTTGAAGCTGGTATTTGCCTACGCTCGAAAGGCCGCCGGGAGGGGCGCCACGATTTTGTGCGACGCCGAAGTTACCGGAGTGGTCATAGAAGACGGCGCGGTTGTGGGAGTGGAAACGCCCAAGGGGACGTTCTATGGCGGCGCCGTAGTGGACGCCGCTGGTTCCTGGAGCGGCTTCCTGGGCAAGGCCGCCGGGCTCTATGTGCCTGTTAAGCCCCGTAAGGGCCAGATCGTCGTGAGCGAGGGGTGCGCTCCCATGCTGAAAGGCCCCGTTACCACCGCTTCTTTCTTCTGCGCGAAGTTCTATCCGGAAATGATGCAGATGTTCCGCAGGATGACGAAAGAGCTGAACCACGGCACCGCCATTGAGCAAACCTCCAGCGGCACCATTTTAATCGGAGCCACAAACGAGTGGGCGGACTTTGATAAGAGCAATACCATAGAGGGCATCGAATGGCTGGTGGCGGAGGCCTGCCGGGCGATTCCCGCTTTGCGGAACGTACATTTTATTCGTACATTCTCCGGCTTCCGGCCTTATACGCCGGACCACCTGCCCATGGTAGGGGCTACGGCCCATCTGAAAAATTACTTCTTTGCCACGGGCTTTGAGGGCGGCGGCGTGTCCCTGAATCCCGCTGTCGGTCGCATGGTGGGCGAATTGATCTGCGGGGAGGAGCTCACGATTACCAACGCCCCCCTGGCGCCGGACCGGTTGGTCAAACCCTTTGGGGAGGCCACGGACGAAGAGCTGAAAGCCAACCTGCCTTTGGGCATTTTCAGTGCTTAACGAAAGGAGAGTCAAGTTATGGAAGAGCTGAGAGTCCCGCACCACCCTGTCCTGGGGGACGCCCCGGAAAAGCGGCAGGTTACGATTTACTACCAGGGGCAGCCAGTCCCGGCAAAAGAGGGCGAACCCATTGCCGCCGCCCTGCTGGCCGCTGGCATCCGCGCATTCCGGAAAACCGTGCACCGCCACGAGCCCAGGGGCGTCTTTTGCTCCATTGGACGGTGTACGGATTGCATGATGATCGTCAATGGCCTGCCGAACGTCCGCACGTGCGTAACGCCAGTTGAGGACGGCATGAGGCTGGAACCCCAGGATGGGTTTGGCCACAGAGAACTGACGGGGGGTGAGGAGGAATGAAACGGTTCCGGACGGAAGTCGCCGTTATCGGCGCGGGCCCCGCGGGCCTGTGCGCGGCGCTGGAGGCCCACAAACTGGGCGCCCGGGTTACGCTGATTGATGAAAACGCCCTGCCTGGCGGACAGCTGTTCAAACAGATTCACAAATTCTTCGGGTCAAAGGAGCATCTGGCTGGCGTCCGCGGCTATGAAATCGGGCGGCAGCTGCTGAAGGATTTGGAGCGGAGCGCCGCCGACGTCATGCTGAACAGCGTGGCTTACGGAGTGTTTGCGCCCAATACCGTCGGCGTGGTACAGCGCGGGGAACACTACGCCATTGAGGCCAAAAAGATTATCCTTGCCGCTGGCGCAA
>CAOJHG010000264.1 GCA_948435975.1 uncultured Oscillibacter sp.
AAGAAAAGGAAACCGAAACGAATTATCTCAAAATCGTATAGTTTCTTCATCTCTATGGCGCTGGACAATTGAAAAAAAGATGAGAAGGGAACCCGGGCGAGGGTTCCTTTCCTTATACAGTTATTATAAAAAGAGAATAAAAGTATCAAGGAGGAACAAATGATGAAGCTGGCAACGGCGGCACAGATAAAGGAATTAGACAGACGAGCCATCGAGGAAAAAAAAATTCCATCTTTGGACCTGATGGAACGGGCGGCGGTGGGCGTAGCTCAAGCGGCGCTGGACCTGCTTCCGGAGAAATACGGAAAGTGCCGTGCGGCGGTGTTCTGCGGCGCAGGCAACAACGGTGGAGATGGACTCGCAGCGGCGCGGATGCTGTTCCTGGCGGGCGTACAAGTGCGGGTGTTCCTAGTTGGGGACTACGAGAAGCTGACCCCTGACGCACTGACGGAAGCCGGCCTTCTCAGCGAGTGCGGTGTGGAACTGATCTTCTTCGACCGGGAGGACAAATCCCAGACTGCCTGGGCGCACCGCAGTCATGTCATCATTGATGCAGTCTTTGGTGTGGGCCTGTCCCGTGAGATCGCACCGGATTCCCGCTACGCCGCCGCTGTTGAATTGATGAACCGCTGTGCCGCGCCGGTAGTGTCCGCAGACATTGCCAGCGGTGTAGATGCGGACACAGGGCGGGTTCTGGGCTGCGCGGTCCAGGCAAAAAAGACAGTTACATTCACCCGTAAAAAAATAGGACAGGCCGTGGGAGATGGCGCCTTGCTGTCTGGAGAGGTCGCGGTCCAGGACATTGGCATTCCCTCTGTTCTGACGCGGGAAGCCCCCTGTACTGCCCAAACGGTGGAAGCGGATTTTCTCCAATCCATGCTCCCACGCCGGAAGCCGGACGGTCACAAGGGCAGTTTTGGAAAACTGTTGGTTGTTGGCGGCGCAGTAGGCTACACCGGCGCACCCTACTTGGCAGCCTTGGCAGCGGTGCGGTCCGGCTGTGGACTGGTGTACCTGGGGGTGCCGGAGTCCATCTGGGAGATTGAGACGGTCCGCTGCACCTCCGCCATGCCCTTCCCACTGGAGGACCGGCGGGGTGCGCTGAGCCGCAGAGCGTTCCCGGCTCTGATGGAACGTTCGGCGTGCTGTGACGTGCTGGCGCTGGGGCCTGGGCTGGGCCGCAGAGAGTCCACCCGGCAGCTTGTATTAGAAGTCCTCCAAGCAACTGAAAAACCGGTGGTGCTGGATGCCGACGGCATAAACGCGCTGGAGGGACATATAGATAGTTTGGACAGCCGCCGCGGACGAACCACCATCCTGACACCCCACGACGGAGAATTCGCCCGCATCAGCGACGGTCTCTCAAACGGGGACCGGGTAGGAGCCGCCCGCTGCTTTGCCGCCGCCCATGGATGTATTTTGGTTCTGAAGGGCCACCGGACCATCACCGCCACCCCAGAGGGCAACGTCCTGGTGAACACCACTGGCAACTCTGGTCTGGCCAAAGGCGGAAGCGGCGACGTACTCACAGGCCTCATCGCGTCCCTGTTGGCGCAAGGCACTCCAGCGGCAGCGGCGGCAGCGGGCGGCGTGTGGCTCCATGGCCGTGCGGGCGACTTGGCAGCGGAGGAACTGACCCCTTACTGCATGACGCCGGAAGACGTGGTTGCGGCTCTGCCCAAAGCGTTTCGGGAGATCATTGGCTGATGGAATCCCCGGCAGCAAGAAATCTGTTGTAAGAAAATCTGCAAGTCAAAAAGGAGGGACTTCGGTGCGCAAATGGCTGTGCGTACCAATGATGACCCTGCTTCTGCTGCTGACAGCCTGCGGCGGGACAGGAGAGGCGGAGGCAGTGGACCTGCGGGACCGTTATCATGACATGGAAGGATGTACAATAGAGGCTGCTGTATCATGCAGTCAGGAGAATCTGGCTTGGGAGGCCGTGCTGCGCTGCGACTATACCCCTGGCGGAGAGAGCACGGTAGAGGTTCTAGCGCCGGAGACCATCGCGGGAGTTAAGGCAGTGCTGAACGAGGCGGACTGGCGGCTGGAGTACGGCGCGGACAGCCTGAACGCCGGGACCCTCAGCGAAGAGGAGATCAGTCCGGCGGCGTGTCTGCCCCGCTTGATGAACGCTCTGCGGGACGGCTGGCTTCTGGAGGAAAATGAAGAGGACTGGGGCGAAACGGCTTGTACCCGGATTACAGTGGACCAGAGCGGCACACAAAATGGGAAGATTCTCTCTACCATCTGGCTGCGGCAAGACGATGGAACGCCTCTTCGGGGAGAAATAGCCGTAGATGGAGAAATAATTTTGACAGCAGAGTTTACGAGCTTCACCTTTTATGATACAATAGCGAATAATGCGGCGTGATTCCCGCGATTTTGCAGACGCCGCCAATACAGAGAAAAGAGAGGCATCCCTTCCATGGACGATACGATCTTGCGTCGGACCTGGGCGGAGATCGACTTGGACGCCTTGGCCCACAATTACCAGCAGGCCCGGCAGAAAATCGGTCCCAAAGTCAAATATCTGGGTGTGGTAAAAGCGGACGCTTATGGTCATGGCGCAATTCAGACTGCCCGTGAGCTGGAAACCCTGGGGACGGACTACCTGGCCGTATCCAGCTTGGACGAGGCGCGGGAACTGCGGCACGGCGGAATCACAGCTCCCATCCTGATTCTAGGCCATACTCCGCCGGAAATGACTCCGCAGTTGATTGAGCATCACTTGACCCAGACCGTTTCCGCCCAGGCGAAGGCAGAGGCATACAGCGCTGCTGCCGTAGCCTGCGGCGGGACTTTGCGCATCCATATCAAAGTAGATACCGGCATGTCCCGTCTGGGCTTCCTGGTCCGGGGGGGCCACTTTACAGGAGGCATTGAGGCAATCTTCCGCTCCTGCGCTCTGCCCAATCTGGAAGCGGAGGGTATTTTCACCCATTTCGCTGTAGCCGACGAAGACGGGGGCGGAGATGAACAGTATACCCTGGAGCAGTTCTCTATCTTCACGCAGGTGCTGGACGCACTGGCAGAGAAAGGGCGGACGTTCCCCCTGCGGCACTGCGTCAACAGCGGTGCTCTGGCTCGCTATCCGGAGATGTATCTTGATATGGTGCGGCCTGGAATTGCCCTGTACGGCGTAGGGGCGGACGCAGAACGCTTGGACCTGCGGCCTGTAATGGCCCTGAAATCCTGTGTGTCTACCATCAAGATTTTCGACCCGGATACCGACGTCAGCTATGGACGGACCTTCCGGACAAGAGAAAAGACCCGGGTAGGCGTGCTGCCTATCGGTTATGCGGACGGCTTATTCCGGAGCCTTTCCAACCGGATGTCCGTGCAGACTATTCAAGGTCCAGCTCCTATCCTGGGAAGAATCTGCATGGATATGACGATGGTAGACCTCTCCGGCCTGGACCATGTTCACGTTGGAGACGAAGTAGAGCTTTTTGGGACGCGCCAGCGGGTAGACCTCCTGGCAGCTCTTATAGGAACCATTCCATATGAGCTGACCTGCGCGGTAAGCAAGCGGGTACCCCGGCGATACATTAAAGGAGGAGAAGTGGTGGAGGAAAGTCTGCGGCTTCTCCTGTAAAAAGAAGGCACACGAAAGCCCTGTCCGCCGCATAGGATGACATGGGGCAAGGACGCCGGAATTTTTGCCCTCTCCGCCAGGAAACACGTCTGGCACTGGCGGGGCGGACTTCAGCGCTGCTTCGGACAGATTGTTTCTGGATAAAAGGGTATAAATTCCGAAACTGCGTGGGAGAATGAAAGTGGCCTCACCGATGGGAGAAAAAATCTTCCTTGGTGATGGGTACTTCTTTCGGCGGAGTGTGAACTTTGTGGATACGAGTGTCAAGCGTGGCG
>CAOJHG010000265.1 GCA_948435975.1 uncultured Oscillibacter sp.
AACAGGAGAAGTCCATCCGGGAGGACAAGCGGCGGCTGGAGAAAGCGAAGAAGCGTCTGGCGGACATCGACAAGCTCATCACCCGTATCTATGAGGACATGGTACTCGGCAATCTGAGCCAGGAGCGTTACCAGAAGATGCTGGAGGGCTACGAAGCGGAGCAGGCGGCGCTCAACAATGAGGTCATCGGTCTTGAGGACTGGGTTGCGACCCGTGAGGAAATGGAGGACAATGTTGACCAGTTCCTCGCCCTGCTGGAAAAGTATGTGGACATCCCGGAGCTGACGCCGACCATCGTGAACGAGTTCATCAAGCAGATCATCGTCTACGCCCCGGACAAGTCCAGCGGCAAGCGGACGCAGAAAGTCAAAATTGTTTTCAACTTCCTGGAGGAAGTTGAAGTACCGGAAATCAGTGAACCTGTTATTACGAAAACCACCTATGGACGCAGAAAGACGGCGTGACACTCAGTCACGCCGCCCTCTGCGGCAAATAGTTACTTGTCACTATTAAGCCTTATGGGGGCGGGATTTTTCTTTATTTGAGA
Organism: uncultured Oscillibacter sp.; assembly: GCA_948435975.1. Lineage (GTDB taxonomy): Bacteria > Bacillota > Clostridia > Oscillospirales > Oscillospiraceae > Oscillibacter. The sequence goes on from CAOJHG010000265.1 coordinate 548, forward strand.
CCGTATATCCGCATATGGTATGTGCCATTTTTCAGATTGGCGGTGTTGGTGTAGTGGCGAAGACAGAGCCCGGTCATGTTTTCATAGGTGTTCGTGAGGTATGCGCTTTCGGCAAATCCGCCGTAGAGGGGCAGGAAATAAACCAAAGCCCGGGGATTGCGCAGAGGAAAGCAGGCCACCGCGGCTTTCGGTTCGCGGAGCTGAGCGGCTTTTCCACTGCCAAAGGAACCGGGGTTGAGTGCGACACCGTTGCCGGGCCAGGAAAGCTCAATGAAAAAAGCGAACCAGTCCCCAGGTGTAAAGGGCAGGTCGATGCTCCAATAGAGCTGGTCCGTAAGCTCTTCCGTCTTGTCCAGAAGCAGGACAGGCTCCAGTTTCCGCTCTAAAACGGTCTCCATCATGCTTGTGTTGCAGTTGAGGTCCTCATGGTTGATGCGGTCCTCTTTTTCAAAAAGGATAAATTGGTTTTTTTCAGTGTGCTTCAAAGGCGATACCCCCTGAGAAGATGTAGTAAGGGCACAGTTAGCCTTACAAGGGGGCCGCGGCGGAACAGTTGCACGACCCAGGGCAACCGGGGGAAAAGAAAAGGACCCCGGACGGGCCCTTTCGTAAGCGTGCGGGGGGTCATTCAGTCTGTGCGCGGGAAAAATCCTCCACCGCCTCCGGGAGCGTCATGCCTTCGGCGGTCCAGTCGGCCTGTAAGATGGGGTCGATCGGCACGGCGAGATACATATTGTTGCCGTAGGTGTAGGCCCCGGACGTGACCGCCACGACATGGCCGAAGACGTTCAGGAGCGCCCCGCCGCTGCTGCCCTGGGAGATGTCAGCGGTGTTCATGACCATTGGCAGGCTGTAGTTCTCCACCTCCCGTCCAACGGCGCTGACAATGCCGCTGCTGACCGCCAGGCCCAGCCCCAGGGGATTGCCAAGGGTGTAGACCGCGTCGCCCGGCCGGAGGTCCTGCGTGCCCGTTTCCGCCAGCTCCAGGCAGGCAAAGGCGGGAGTCTCCACACCGTCCAGGGAGGTCCTGGAGACGCGGACAAGGGCGATATCGATTTGCGCATCGTAGTAAAGGACCCTCTCGATGGGGTAAGCCTCTCCGGTGACGAGGGTAGCGGTGGCGTGGAGCGCGTCGTCGATGGTGTGGTGATTGGTGACCGCCAAACCGTCGGGGGAGATGAAGAACCCGCTTGCTTCTCCGCTCTGCAAGTCCTTCTGATAGGCCTTGTCGGTGTCAAAGGAGCGGATACGGAAGACGGCGGCGGTGTATCTGTCGGAGACCTGCCGTGCGGTAAGCGCCTGGGAGAACAGACCAAGGGCCTCCGCCTCCGCCTGGGAGCACAGTCCCTGGTCAATGAGCCGCTGGACGAGGGAGACGCCGTTCACATCCGGGAAGAGGAGCGCGTCCCGCAAAAGCTGGTAAAAATCGCCGAGGGTAAGGGTTTCGCCGTAGTCGCGGGCGGCCAGACCGGTGCGGCGGGGGCAGAGCGGGTCGGTGGAGCTGTCGTATCCGTCGTAGCCCAGGAAGCGGAGAAGCATGGAGAAGCACTCGCTGGCGGGGATGGCCTCCTGTTGTCCGGAGGTGACGGAGGTCCAGCCCTGGGAAATGGCGGCGTCCAGGGAATTGCTCTCGAACTGGATGCCGGAGAGCCGGACAAAAAGGGCGTTGACCATAGCGCGGGCAGCGGGCGCGTCCAGGTCGCCTGGTCCGTCGATGATATGCAGGGCGGAAAGGGCGGCGGCGGCGCGGGCGGATTCGCCTTCCAGAGCGGAAGCGCCGGGAACTGCGGAGAAGAGCAGTGTCAGGGCGCATAAAACGGCAAGGAATTTTTGTTTCATGTAGAAGCCTCCAAAGAATCAGCGGTGAAAAAGGGACGGGTATTCCAGTGGTTTAGTTTACCACGGTTGGGCATAGATTGCAAGTGCCGCTGGACAGGCTGGAAAAAGTTTGATACAATGAAAGCAGGCATTCCCCGATACTATGAGATGAAGGAGTGAGCGGACATGGAAGTAAAGGAGATCCTAAGCAAATGCGACCATACCCTGCTGAGCCAAACAGCGACATGGGCGGAGATTCAGGCCCTGTGCGATGACGGCATGAAGTACGGCTGTGCCAGCGTGTGCATTCCTGCCAGCTATGTAAAGCAGGCGGCGGAGTACGTGGCGGGCAGGCTGGCGGTCTGCACGGTGATTGGGTTCCCCAACGGGTACGACACCACGGCGGCGAAGTGCTTCATGGCCAGCGACGCGGCAGACAACGGCGCGGACGAGGTGGACATGGTCATTAACGTCGGCTGGGTGAAGGACCGGAAATGGGATGAGGTTTTGGCGGAGGTCAAGGCCGTGAAAGCCGCCTGCAAGGGGAAGCTCTTGAAGGTGATTATCGAGACCTGCTTCCTCACGGATGAGGAAAAGATCAAGATGTGCGAAATCGTGACTGCCTCCGGCGCGGAGTATATCAAGACCTCCACCGGCTTTGGCGGAGGCGGGGCCACCCGAGAGGATGTGGCGCTGTTTGCGAAGCATGTGGGGCCCAACGTGAAGATCAAGGCGGCGGGCGGCATTGCGGACCTGAAAGACGCGGAGGATTTTGTAAACCTGGGGGCGTCCAGACTGGGCACCAGCCGGGTAGTGAAGGCCGTAAAGGCGCTGGAGGGATAAAAAGATGGCGACACCTCATAACACAGCGGAAAAGGGCGCGTTTGCAAAGACGGTCCTGATGCCCGGCGACCCCCTGCGGGCCAAGTTCATCGCGGAAACCTTCCTGGAGGACGCTAAGCTGGTCAACAACGTCCGGGGCATCCAGGGCTATACCGGCGCTTATAAGGGCGTTCCGGTCTCCGTTATGGCCTCCGGGATGGGAATGCCCAGCATCGGCATTTACTCTCACGAGCTGTTCCATTTTTACGATGTGGACAATATCATCCGCATTGGAAGCGCCGGGGCCATTTCTCCCAAGCTGAAGCTGCGGGATGTGGTCATGGGCCAGGGCACCTGCACGGATTCCAATTTCTCCTATCAGTTCGGCCTGCCGGGGAAGTTCGCCCCCATCGCCGACTTCCACCTGCTGGAAACTGCCGTAGCCGCTGCCCGCCGCCTGGGGGTGGAGCCTCCTGTGGGCAACCTGCTCTCTTCGGACATCTTCTATAATAAGGCTTACAGTTCCCTGGACTGGGGGAAGATGGGTGTCCTGGCCGTGGAAATGGAGTCCGCCGCCCTCTACTGCAACGCTGCCGAGGCGGGAAAGCGGGCCCTGACCATCTGCACCATCTCTGACAGCCTGGTTACCGGTGAGGAACTTCCCGCCGCGGACCGCCAGACCAG
>CAOJHG010000266.1 GCA_948435975.1 uncultured Oscillibacter sp.
AAGTAGTGGAATGCCGGTAAAACAGTAAAGGGAGACGGCTTTACAAAGGCCGTTTCCTTTTTTATGGGAGGAAGGAACAAAAAAACAAGCGGCCGCCCCTTGCAATCCCGCCTGTTTTTGTTATACTGATTTTATGAAGAAAGGAGTGCGCAGCTATGCAGAAGATTGACCTGGAGACCTGGCCCCGGAAGGAGCTTTACGACCACTTTTCCGCATCCTCCAACCCGTTTTACAGCATTACCTTCGTGGTGGATGTAACGAACCTGTACCGCTATGTAAAGGAACACCATTTATCATTTTACTATAGCCTGATCTACCTCTCGACTCAGGCCGTGAACCATGTAGAGTCCATGCGCTATGCGATTTACGAAGGCGAAGTGGTTCTGCTGGACAAGCGGGAACCAAGCTTTACAGATTTGAAGCCAGGAAGCGAGCTATTTCATATCACATACGCTCCCTGCGAGGGAACGATGGAGGAATTTTGCCGCACGGCTGCTACACGGAGCCAGGCTCAGACGGTATTTCTGGACAAGTCGAAGGAGACGCCGGACCTGATTTACTTTTCCAGTGTTCCGCTGGTAGAGATGACGGCGACTACAGGTGAACGAAATATCGACCGGGACGACGCGGTTCCCAGAATCACCTGGGGCCGTTATACAGAGGATGCACAGGGCCGAAAAAAGCTCCACATGTCCATGGAGCTGAATCACCGTTTTGCAGACGGCTATCATGTAGGAAAGTTCTGCGAAGAATTAAAGCGGCTAATCGAAGCCCTGTAAAGAGAACAAGTCAATCAAACCCACCGCACCCAACGAAAGCAATCATAGGGGGTCCAGGGGGCGCTCTCCCCCTGGTGGGGAGTCCAGAGGGGGAAACCCCCCTTTGGCGGTCCTGAGCCGCACTCAGCTCAGTGGCGTTTTCGGCGGGTGACCTTGACGGACTTTTCCTTCTCCGGCTGTACGGCGGGCGCGGGAGGAACCAGGTCTGACGCACGGAAGATTTTCTTCAAATGGTTGTACAGCACATTGCCCTGAGCCGCGCCGAATTCCTTCACCAAGGCGTTGCAAAGGCTCTGCCGGTCTTTGGCCTTGAGCACGAACGGCAGGGCAAGACAGCTCTCGATAGAGGGACGGAGCCCCACCTCTTGAAAGGCGTTTCCATAGCGGGCGCGGAGTGCATCAATGGAAGCGGCATAACCCTTATCCTGGCTGATGACATAGGCATAATCGGCCTCCCGCTTGCCCACCAGGACTCCCAGCTCCGTAATAATCTGGAAGTCAATGGAATTCTTACCGCCCCGAACGCTTTCGATATACTGTATGTTGGCCTTGGAATTGGCGCAGAGGTTTTGGATTTTGTTCAGAGGAAGACCTTTTTGATAAAAGATCAGGACGGTGTCTTCCTTCGCCAGCATGTCCACGCCTTTGAGTCCGGTTCCGATGTTATTGTCTCCGTCCACGAGAAAAATCATTTTCATGTAATTGATTCCTTTTTGTATCGCAGAATTTCCGCCAGAGGACGGCGGAGGATCAATTTTGCAAGATATAACGGTCAGTATAACATGCTTCAAGACAAAATACAAGAGAAATTCAACGGAGAATGCTGGAGAAAAGAAAATGGCGCAGGCATCAGAAACAGCAGGTGATGAAATATGTGTACCAGATGTCAGACCTGCGCTGATAACGCTGGACAGAAACAAGCGCTGGAAACAATTTGACATCTTTTTTTATCAAATTGTTTCGACTTTTTCCGACAGGTCCTCTATAATAAAGCTGTGGACCAGTTGGACACGAGATATTACGCTTTTCATAGACGGGACCGTCTGCGGAAGGCTTTACGATAGATTAAAAAGAGGGATATATATGTCGGGAGAGAAAAAGCGGCGTCTGCCGGGGGCTGTGGCGGTCTTGGCGGCGCTGGGGATTTTGCTGACCTCTGGAGGACCTAAAGGCATGGCGGCCGGCTCACCGGTGGAAGCGGCGGAAGCGGTGTCTCCCCATCGGTCGGAGGAGCGTGCAGAAACGGTGCAGATGGAAAAAGCCGCGCCGCGTTCAGATGCGCTTCCCGCATTCGGACCCGTGCCGGAGGCGGAACCGGTGGAAAATGATTATTTTGACGACATCGTGTTTCTGGGGGACTCCCGCACAGAGGGTTTCTATCTGTACAGCGGCCTCAAGCATGGGCAGTATCTGTACGCAGTAGGGGCCACAGTGGAATCCGCATTCACCAAGAACGTCTGGGAGTCTGAAAAAGGCAGGAAAATTCCTCTGTTGGACGCCCTGGCCGGACTGGAGTGCGGAAAGGTGTATCTCATGCTGGGCGTCAACGAGCTGGGCTGGACGAAAATAGAGAATTTTAAAAACCAATACGCCAAGCTGATCGACCGCGTTCAGGAGGACCATCCAGGCGTCCAGGTGGTACTTCAGTCCATCCTGCCCGTGACCGCGAAACAGGACGAGAAGGGCACTTATGTCAACAATGAGCGCATCCTGGCCTATAACGAGGTCATCCTGGCCTTAGCGGAGGAAAAGGACTGCGCCTATGTGAACGTAGCGGAGGCGGTGACAGGGCCGGACGGGTGCCTGCCGGTGAAGTGGACCACCGACGGCGTTCATCTGAATGTGGAAGGCTGCCGGGTCTGGCTCCACTACCTGCGCACCCACAGCGTCCCCCCGCCGGAGGAAAGCGCCTCCTGAAATCAACAGCAGAGCCGTACCCAGGAAAACGGGCACGGCTCTTTTTCCGGCTGTCAGCGGTCTTTGCTCCCGGCCAGGCACGCGGACAGGGACCATGTCCTCCAATCCTGGCACACCAATCGGGCACTTTCCCGGCGCTGTGCCAATACATCGGAGAGAAGCCTGCCCTGGCTCCACCAGTCTCCCTCATAGGCGCCAGCGGGTTTTGTGCCGTCCAAACGCTCCAACTGAGAGAGTGTGTCATAGGACAGGCTGTACATCAGATAGTGGAGACTGACCACCGGGCTTTCGTGGTTCAGATAGCGGTCCACCTGGTCCTTTGCCACAAGATAATCCACAGGCACACAGTTCACCATCAGCCACCCCGCCAGCGCAATCGGGAACGCCCCACGGCAGAATCGGACCTCCGGTTTCCGAACCTTCCAGAGAGCCAGCAGGAAAAACAATGCCATCATCCCCATGCCCCAGTAAGTCATACACCGCTTGAAGCTGAGGCCGTAGGCGGAGATATACAGGCTCATCCTCCAAGCGGCGGAGGCCAGCAGGACCAGGCTTTCCCCCACCAGCAGCGCGGACAGCCCCCGGACCGCCCGCCAGCTTCTTCCGGAAGGCTGGGAGAGGGTCAGCGCCGCCAGAATCACGGTAAGGTTCAGGACCGTCACCCCTACCATTTGAAAAAAGCCGCTCCTGGCCCACTCGGCATAGCTGAGGCCATACAGCGCCAAGTACGCTGGTCCGCCGAAAAGCCCTGCGGATTGGACGGCCAGGAAGAGCAGATACACAACAGCCAGCGCCGCCAGCACCAGGAGGAAGCTTGCGCCGTCGGTTTTGAAGGCTTTCTTCTCAGCGGCTTGACGGAGGGGCTTGGGATAGTGAAGGCTGTAAAGAAGGCTGAACACAAAGGGCGTCATAGCCAGCCCCCAGAATAGATTCCATAGGGTGGTGGTAAAATGGGATTCAATAAAGCGGCACAGGTCCCTTGTAGCGGCGGCAAACAAAGCGTCGGCGGAGGCCAGTACCGGCAGGAGCAGCGCAACCAGGGACAGAGCGCCTACCGCCCCCGCCGCAAGCGCCATAGACCTCTTTCCGTCCTTGGATTTCCCGCCGGGAGTCGCTGCCGCAAACGCGCCCCAAAGGTTGCCAAGCAAGCCATAGAGGAGCAGGAGGAACCGCTC
>CAOJHG010000267.1 GCA_948435975.1 uncultured Oscillibacter sp.
AGCGGCCGGGACCCCAGCCTGACCGTGGAGGCGGCGGGGGAGGTCCCTACCCTGCGGGAAGCGGCTCTGGGAGTGGGGACGATTCTGAATGCTGTGCTGTCCCCTGTGTCTGGAGACGCTGCGCCCTGTCTGGAGAGCATCCGCCAAAATGGGGCCGTCACCACGCTGACCTATGGCTATCAGGCCGGGGGCGTACCCATCCGCTTCTCCGGGGGGAGCGCGGCGGAGGTGACGCTGACAGGGACCTCTGTGACCTCTGTGACCCTGCGGTTCCGGCAGTATACGGTGACGGAGGAGGCGTCGCTGCTGCTCCCTCTGCGGCAGGCGCTGGCGGTTGCGAAGGGCCGTCCGGGAGCGGAGCTGTCCATCTGTTATGTAGACCGCGGCGGCGGGGACTGCGCAGCCTGCTGGGTGGCGGATTGACCGGCGGGAGGCACGACCTGTTCTCTCATTTTACTTCCTAATTTTCCGGGGGGCCTATGGAGCGTTATCGGCTGAAAAATATCATCATCCTGATCCTTATTTTGTTAAACGCCTTTCTGCTGGCGTCCCTGTCTATGCGGAAGTCGGCGGAACAGGATTCCTTCCGGCGGACGGCGGAGGAGCTGATGGAGCTGTTCGCCGCCGACGGCATGACGCTGGATGTCTATGCCATTTCGAGAGAGGACCCGCCTGCTGGGGTCTCCCTGACCCGAGACCCAGAATTGGAAGCTGAGGCCGCCGCGTTCCTCCTGGGAGACCACCCCAGCTATGCGGACTCCGGCGGCGGCATTTACCAGTACCGCACGAAAAACGGGACCGCCCTTTTCCGTTCCAGCGGCGGCTTTGAGGCGGCGGGCACGTTCGGCGCTGGCCGGGGCGAGGAGTTCTGCCGGGAGTTCTGCCAGAGCTTTTCCTTCAGCGAGCCAATATTTCAGTTGGAGGACAGCGGCGGAGGGACGGCTGCAGCGGTGTTTGAGTACGGGGGCCTGCCGGTGTTCAACTGTATTGTGACCTTCACGCTGGAGAATGGAGCTGTCACGGCTGCCAGCGGGACCCTTCTGCCTCAGACGGGGACCGCGTCTGCTGCGTCTGCGTCCGGCGGCGCTGGAAATCCTGCTCCCTTGAGTGCCGCAGGGGCGTTGGCAGCGTTTCAGCGGATGCGGCGGGAACAGGTGGCGGTGGTGTCCGCTATTGTGGCTACCAGTCCCTGCTATGAGCTGCAAAGCGCTTCCCCGCCGCTGTCTCTGGCCCCGGCGTGGCGGATTTCCACCGATACGGAGGATTATTATGTGAACTGTTATACCGGCGCGGTGACAGTTGGATGAGTCGGGCTGTAGTTTCGTCAGAGAGGTGCAAAGTGGCTATGAAAGCTGTTGAGATTCTTGTTTTTCTGTTTTACGCTCTTATTTTTGCGGCATGTTTATTGGAAGCGTTATTCCCGAAATGGTGCTGGAAAACCTTTGAAGGCTGGAAAGCGGCGGAAGAACCATCAGAAGCATACTTTTTGAGGAGACGGGTGGCAGGGATTATTGGAATGGTCATAATCGCTGCGATTGCATCAGCGCCAACTGTGATTGCTTATTTGGACAAATAGCAGGAACATGACAGCGGCATAGGGTTCAGATATCTTCTGACTTATCGGGGAATTGCTGTAAGGGCAGTTCCCCGTTTCAGATCGTTTGCCGCTATATATCAGCGCGGAAGGGACTCCGTTTTCTGCCGTGCTGTTTGGAGAGGCTCCCGCTGTATTGGGCGATCTACAAAAATACGGAAGGAAGGGTTTACATTCCCAGGCTGGTTGTGGTATGATAAGGCAGTATGGTTTTGGGCAGAATTTTTGCCCATGCCAGGGAGTTCTTACAAAAATGGACTCCGGCGGCGGGTATGAAGCGCCGCAGAGCGGGTAAACTGTTCTAGGAAGAACGGATCAGTCCCGGCTGAAACACAATCATCTTGAAGAGAGGGTCAAGATTTTGACAAAATATATTGTGAAGGGCGGAACGCCCCTGTTTGGCGAGGTCGAGATCAGCGGTGCAAAGAACGCCGCCGTGGCCATTATTCCCGCCGCCTTGCTGGTGGACGGGGTCTGCCGTATTGAAAACATTCCCCAGATTTCCGACGTTTCCCTGTGCCTGAACATCCTGGAACAGCTTGGCGCGGGCGTCCGTTCCATCAACAGCCACACGGTGGAAATCGACTGCCGCCATATCCGCGCAACCCGTACTCCCTACGATTTGGCCCGGCGTATTCGGGCGTCTACCTACTTTATCGGCGCACTCCTGGGCCGCTTCGGTCAGGCTGAGGTTGCCATGCCCGGCGGGTGCAATTTCGGCGGCGTCCGGCCGATTGACCAGCATGTGAAAGGATTTACCGCGCTGGGGGCAAAGGTCGTTGTGGAGGGCGGATTTATTCGCGCCGTTGCGAGAGAGGGCAGCCTCCGCAGCGCCAGCGTGTATCTGGACGTGGTATCTGTGGGGGCCACCATGAATATTATGATGGCCGCTGTCATGACGGAGGGCAACACCGTTATTGAAAACGCCGCCAAGGAGCCTCATGTAGTGGATTTGGCAAACTTCCTGAACTCTATGGGGGCCAATATTCGGGGCGCGGGTACGGATACCATTAAGATCCGGGGCGTGGAGCGTCTGAGCGGCGGAAGCTATGCCATCATTCCCGACCAGATTGAGGCGGGAACGTATATGGCGGCAGTAGCGGCGACCGGCGGACAGGTGCTGGTGAAGAATATTATCCCCAAGCACATGGACTGTATCACCGCGAAGCTCCAGGAATGCGGCGTGGAGGTGGAGGAGCACGAGGACACCCTCCTGGTCCGCCGCACCGAGCCCCTGCGGAAGACAAATATCAAGACCCTTCCTTACCCTGGCTTCCCAACGGACATGCAGCCTCAGATTACCACGGTCCTCTCTCTGGCAAAGGGAATCTCGCTGGTTACGGAGAGCGTGTGGGGCAACCGGTATCGCTATGTGGACGAGCTTCGCCGTATGGGGGCGAATATCCAGGTGGACGACAAGACCGCCATTGTGGAGGGTGTGGACCATCTCTCCGGCGCGCCGATTCAGGCCAGCGACCTGCGGGCGGGGGCGGCGCTGGTGATTGCGGCGCTTGCGGCTCAGGGACAGAGCGAAATCAGTTGTGTACACTATATTGAGCGCGGCTATGAGAACATCGTGGCGAAGCTCCGGGCGCTGGGGGCCAGCATCCGCGCTATTGAGGTCCCGGACGAGCGGGAGGAGCTGGGCTTAGGCTGACAAGATCACAGGCATGGGAAGCTACCGCCGGGAAGTGCGGCGGAGTTTCCTCCTGCCCATTTTTGAAGGGCTGGATGAAGAACGGATTTGGGAGGCTTCCATTGACGACGATACATACCCTTGCCAGCGGCTCATCGGGGAACGCGCTGCTGCTCTCCTGGAACGGGGGCCGGGTGCTGGTGGACGCGGGGATTTCCTGCCGCCGGATTCGGAACGCGCTGCAGCCTTTGGGAGTGAGCCTCCAGGACTTGGACGGGATTCTGATTACCCACACCCACAGCGACCATGTGGCTGGCTTGCGGACCCTGCTGAAAGGAACAGACTGTCCGGTTTGGGCGGCGGCTCCGGCGGGACAGGAGCTGCTTTGCCGGGGCCTGGACGTGGCGGGCCGCTTGAGAGAGGTGCTGTGGAACCTGCCCTTTTCCATCAAGGGCTGTACAGTTACCGCGTTCCCCACCTCCCACGATTCCCCGGGCGCCTGCGGCTACCGCTTCGATACGGCGGACGGCGCCGCGGGCCTGATGACAGATACTGGGGTTGTCACTCCGGGGGCGGAAGCGGTGCTGCCCGGCGTGACCTT
>CAOJHG010000268.1 GCA_948435975.1 uncultured Oscillibacter sp.
GAAATAGAACTTGTCAATGATGGTTCCATCGTGTACGAGGGGCATCGACGCATAGACCACGCCGTTTGTCCCCGTCCGCAGGGGGGAAGTGAACAGCTCTTCAGTAGGAATATTGGCAATATAAGTCTGGCCGCTCAGCGTGATGTCTCCGCCGCTTTCCCAGATGTGACCCTCGGGAAGCTCCACGGTCAGGTCAGTGCCCAGAGAATTGGTGTAGTGGAGAAACCGGAGGCGCAGGGCGTTCAGCTTCTCCATGCGCTTTTCCAGGGTAGCAAGGTGTTCCTGCCAGCGCTGGACTGCCTGCCCGTCTCCAGAGATGCGGACGGCGCTGAAAATGGCGTCCCAGAGCTTTGAGACGGCCTCTTCCCTCCCCGCGCCGGGAAAGACCCGTTCCGCCCAACTGGGAATGGGGATCGACGCGATGCACCAGGGGAACCCGCCGCACATCTGCAGCCGGTCGAAATCCTTCAAAGCCTTTCCGCTGGCCCGCTGCGCCCGGACAATCCGCTGACTGTCCACGCCCTTCAGGTTTTCCGGGTCCGATGCGGAGATTGCCAGGTAGGCAGTACCTTCTAAGGCGTGATCGTTGAAGAAGTGCCGCCGCCAGAGGGGGACCTCGTCAAAGATAGCGCTGTCCGCGTGCAGATACTTCATCCGGGTCATAGCGTCGTCGGTCCAGTTCATCACGACTTCCTTGCAGCCTGCCTCATACGCCTCCTCCGCGCAGAGGCGGGCAAAGTGGGCGCACTCCACTGGGGACGAAATAATCATGCGCTGGCCCTTTTGCACGTTCAGGCCCACGCGGACCAGCAGCCGGGCATATTCTTTTAGCTTTGCTTCCATGATAATGCTCCTTTCTTATGGCCTCTTCTCTTCATAGGTGGAATTGCGATTCTCAAAGAGGCTGTTTTTTTAGAATCTGCTGTCCAGGCTATTATAACCAACTGCGGATGAAAATGTAAAGAAGAAAAGGGGATTTATCAGGGGTTTCCTTCCGCCGTTCTGCTGGAACTCTATCAAAGATGCCCTCCAGAGCGTAAGCACCAGAGGGCAGAGGCATTTGATTATGGAAGCGTTCAGGTGTGAGCTATGGCGCAGTTCTTTTGGATTCCATAATTTTGATGAGCTGTGAGACGGAAAGAGAGAGCGGTATCTGAAAGGAGCATTATTCCGACAGATACAGTTATATGCTTCTGTATGGGATATTTATAAAATTTTTTATCAGGTGGTAGTAAATTCGTAGGAATTGGGGCGGTCTGATGTCAGGAAATGTAGCATAATACGCTGTTTTACAGGGTTTTGCGGGCATTCAAAAAATATTTCTACATAAAAAAGCCGCAGTATGTGCCAAAGAACGCAGCTTATAGGGGACGGGAAGACGGCAGTAGGTAAAAACTCTGAAGTGGTTATCCTACAGAGCATCACACGAAACGCTGGAAGAAAACGGCTCCAGGTCCCAAGACAGAAAAAATGGAGTCTGTAAAGTCCACAGAGAAATTACAGGAAAGCAGTCAGACAGATTTACAAACGGAAAAACTTGATTACTCGGCTGAGAAAGGATTCGTTGTTTTCCGATGAATAGTGAATCGAAGAGAACTTGGAGCCAAAATATTTCTTTTGCACCAGGTTGTATAGAGAGTAAGATGTACTTCCCTTGCCCCAAGTTCCCGTTCAGCGAACCAGTTTTCACGTGGAAAATGTTAGCTTTGCGTGGCATAAAATCAAGGCGGCGAGAATTCGTATCATTCTCGCCGCCCTTTGTGACAGTGTTTCCGACAGAACCGCTATAGCGGATTACAGCTCCTCCAGCGTGTATTCCTCCATGGGATCGAAGTCAGGGAAGTGCTCGTTTTTGTAGTTCAGGAGCGCGGCGGTTACGGCAGCCTGTTCGTTTTTAACCGACAGGTTGATGTACTGCATCACCTGGGCCAGAGTCGTGCCGCCCAATTGCTGGACAATGCTGATATCTCCCTTCACAATCCGGTCGGTAATGGTCCACTTGTCCAGCAGGGCCACGATGTGGTTCGTACTCCGGGTGTACTTCTTGAAGGTGAATTTTCCCAGCGTCAGGGGCTCGTCCAGATAAAGCTCATGCCGTCCCAGCACCTTATCCGCGTCAAACTCCAATACACAGCCGGAGAAATAGATATCCAGGCCTCCGGCATCGACCCACTGATCATAGCAGAACCGGATACCGTGCTTCTCCTGGCCCTTGAAGCGGTACACCGGGACCTCGCAGTCCTGGTAGCGGTCCTCCTTCACGTCCTCCGCCCGTATGGCCGGTTCCCATACCTGGGCGAAGGGCTGCTTGATGGCGTTGTCATTGAAATACCGCTGCCACTGTTCCAGCACATCCTGGGGCAGCTCCGTGGGATAGGCAAGGCAAATTACCGACTTTTTGATGGTATACGCCGCACCGTCCGGGCCGATGGGCTGACCGTCCTTCAGGGTGAAGCTCGCTCTGTCCTGGGACCAGACCAGCAGGCTTGCAATCTGCCGCAGAATGGGATTTTTCCCGTTATAAGCGGCTTTCCAGGCGTCCGCCTTCCAAGTCTCGCCGCTGAGGAACCGCAGGAAGAGCTGGTCGCAGCGGGCCTTGACCACCTTCTTGATGTTCTTTTTCAGCTCCGCGAGGTCCGCCTTGGCGGCGGCGTGTTTGGCCTCGTCCGCTCCCTTTTTCGGGATGGATTTCACCTCTTTTTGGGCGTTTTCGTCATAGAGGCTCAGCTTCAGTTCCGGACTCAGGGAAGCAATCACTGTATTCCCGCCCAGATCGTAGACCTTTTTACCGTTTTCGTCCAGGCCGAATTCCGCCAGAACGGTATCCCGCAGGGTATCGGCATCGGTCCCCCGGCGGCGGGCGTACTCCTTCATAAACCGGTCCTTGTATTTTCCCTTGTCAAGGGACAGCATGGCCTCCCGAGTGTCGCTGAGCATCAGTGCGCCCCGGGCGGTTATGATGTTGCTCCGGCCCGTCGCTCCGTATCTGTACCAGCTGGCCCAGTCCCGCATTTGGCTGTTCAAAGCGGTGATGCGCTTGCCGTCGGCGTAGCGGCAGTAGGGGATATACCAGGAGGAATGGTTTTTGATCAGCGCATCCAGCAGCTCCAGCAGGGATTCCCGGTCCAGCAGCGCCGCAGCCTTGTCCGCGTCCTCCACCTCGCCCGTCTTGATGTAATCGTACTCATACCTTCCGATATGGGTGGGGCGTTCGTACTGCTCGGCGTAGGGGACGATGGCGCACAGCGTTACGAATTCCGGGGCGGCGCTCCCGTCCGCCAGCTTCGCCGTTTTCAACTTCTTCAGCACGCCCTTGCGGTCCTGGAAGCGCTTTTGCAGCACCGGCTCGCTGTACTTCTCCCGCAGCGCCGCATAGGGGTCGTTGAGGTCAATGGGAGCCGCTTTTTTCTGCACAGCCTTCACCAGGGGCTTGAGCAGTTCCACAGCCTTTATGGCCTTCTTTGCCGCCGCCGCGTCATAGAGCTTCTGAATCGCCTCCTGCCCTGCCTGGTCCAGGTGGTCATGTACAAACTCCGCCGCTTTCGTGAACCGCGCCGCACTGCCATGCACCGCCAGCAGCTCCGCCATGCCCTCCACATAGGGGTCCATGGGTCCGGTCATGTACCCCTTGCAGGCGTCCTTAAATTTCTTGCTGGTCTGGAACAGGTAAATACCCGCCCAGTCCTTGGGCGTCAGGCGTTCCCGGGTGCTCTTTTCCTCCAGCTGCATGGCAAAGCAGGCGTTTCTCTTCTTTGGCTCCTGGAAAATCCCCTCCGGCAGAACGAAAAAGGAATGTGCCGCGCCAAAGTCCGTCACGCTCCGGG
>CAOJHG010000269.1 GCA_948435975.1 uncultured Oscillibacter sp.
GAGACAGTGAACGGGATTGCGGTCACAAGCATCGGCGAATCCGCGTTTATGGAGAAATCTTTTGCCACCGTTACCATTCCTGGAAGCGTTACGGAAATCAAGGCAAAGGCGTTTTCAAAGTGCCCTAACCTCACAGCGGTTACCATCCAGAGCAAAATTACAAAGACGAACGGAGTTGAGACCCTGGTCCCGCTCAAGGAAATCGGCCCGCAGGCATTCTCCTGGAGTGAAAAGCTGACAAGTTTTTTCGGGAATGTGGAAAAAATTGGGGACAACGCCTTTGACAACTGCAAGGGCTTGACCACTGTGCTGATTCCCGCTGGACTGAAAGAAATCGGAGCGTCTTCCTTTGTGCTCTGCTCTAATCTGACGAATGTTTATTTGGACGGGAACATCACAGCCGTTGGCGCAAACGCGTTTCAAGCGACTTCGAAATTGAGCGTTGTCCATATTGGCTCTGGAGTAAGCGAGTCTTCACAGGCGCAGCTTAAAGTCGGCAAAGCCAGTCTTGAATTCCACACGGGCGTTTCCAGCATTCTTGTCAAAGCGCCAGAGTGTGAGGCGGCCGGGTCTGAGAATGTACGTGTTTTGTGCGCCAACGATCCGACGCCGTGCAGGCTGGACTATACCGAAACCCGTACCATTCCGAAGCTGGGCCATGAGCTGGAAATTTTGGCGGGAAAACCGGCGACCTGTACCGATACAGGCCTGACCGAAGGCAGCCGCTGTACCAAGTGCGGCAAGACTGTCACTGTGCAGATTGTGATTCCCGTGCTGGCCCACGAGTGGGAGGAGACTGGCAAGACGACTGTCAAAGAACCGACATGCAGTGAAGACGGAACCGGAAGCGTTACTTATAAGTGCAAGAATTGTTCTGCAACGGAAACGAGAGAAAATGTAGTGCTCCCCGCTACAAATGAACATACCTATACAAATGCCCCCATGGAAGGTGTGGAAGAAAAATGGGTCCCACTGGTCAAGCCGGACTGCACAAAGATTCCGAAGCCCGAGACGCCCGCCCCTGGCCCGGACGAAGGCGGTGAAACGGGCGGAGATGGCGAGACAGGCGGCACAGCCAGAAGCACGGGGACCTCTGCGCGCAGCACTGACACTGGCGACGGCCTTCGCGTAAAAGTCCGGTTCTGCTCGATCTGCCAAAGGGAAGAGGTCCTGGGAGACGAAGTGAAGGAAGAAATGATCAAGGACCCTGAGAACGCTAAATTCAGCGATTACATCATCGAGACCATTCCCGCATCTTCCGCCCATGAGCCAGGAAGCCTTCTGCGCTATACGGACGCTGACGGCAAACCCATAAGCTGCGAGTATGAAGGCAAGGTAACTGCCCAGTATCAATGTACTGTGTGCGGACAAGAATACAGCGTCTCCGGCGTCACGAAGGAAGCGGGTCAGCATACCACCGCTGACGAACCAAATGAAGATAACACGACAAAGCCCGCGTCCTGCACCGAGGATGGAGAATATAAGACAGTCTGCTCTGTCTGCGGTGTGACATATGCCGAAAAAATTCCCGCCTCCGGCCACACAGATGGTGAACCTGAAACGGTTGTAACCAAGCAGGCCACCTGTGAAGAGGAGGGCGAACAGTACACAGGCAGGGTAATCTGCGAGGCCTGCGGAGAGGTGGTCACGGAGGGAACAAAGGAAGTCCTCCCCAAGACCGGCCATACATTCTCCGATGGTACGGAACCCGAAATCACAAAAGAAGCCACCTGCACCGAATCCGGCAGTAAAGTTACCTCCGGCACCTGCACTGTCTGCGGGCAGAGCGTCAGCGAAAGCAGCATCATTCCCGCCTCCGGCCACAAGCCAGCCGCGGAAATCAAGGAGTCCGTTACCAAAGAGGCCACCTGCACCGAGCCTGGAACCAAGATTCTTTCCACCGTCTGCACCGTCTGCGGCGAGGCGATCCAGGAGGATGCGTTTGAGATCAGCCCGGAAGGCCACGAGTACGAGGAAAAGGAAGTCAACGGTGTAAAAAAGATGATCTGTGCTGTTTGCGGCGCGGAGAAGGAAGACAGTGATTCATCCTCCGGCGGCAGTGACAGCAGCGGGGGAGACGGAGATGACAGCAGCGGTGATGACGACAATACCATCGTTACGCCCACGACTTACGCTGTGAACCTGATCCGTACGACCAACGGCTCGATTTCCTCTTCCGTCTCTCGGGCGGCGGCGGGCGAGACGGTCCGAATCTCTGTCACACCCTATGCGGGCTATGAGCTGGATTACCTGCAAGTCACCCGGAGCGGCGGCGGAACGGTCAGCCTCTCTGGACAGGGCGGCAATGAGTATACGTTCATTATGCCTGGTTCCTGGGTAGACATCCACGCCGCCTTCGTTCGGACCACCACTTCCACCAGCTCTTCCTACCGGCCCAGCACCCCCGCGCCCTCCTCCATCGTCCTGCCCACCATCCAGACCATACCCAAGGCTGCCGCCAGCGGACAGATTTTCTCTGATATCCCCAGCACGTATTGGGCCTCTGGAGAAATCGCCTGGGCTTACCAGCGGGGCTACATGGGCGGCACAGGCTATGGACGCTTCACTCCAGACGGCTCCATTACCTATCAGCAGATGTGGATGGTCCTGGCCCGCATAACTGGAAGCCATCCTGCCAATATGGAGGCCGCACGTCTCTGGGCTCTGGAGAACGGCTTTGCTGAGGGCGCGAATCCCGGCGTAGCGATTACCCGGCAGCAGTTGGTAACGGCGCTGTACCGGACGGCGGTGTTGTTGGGGCGGACGCCGGTGGCCAGCGGCAATTTGGCGAAGTATGTAGACAGCGCCACGGTGAGCGCACCGGCCCGGGATTCCATGAACTGGGCGGTATCCAGCGGCATCATCAGCGGTACTGCGGATGGGCGGCTGAACCCCAATGGCACCACAACGCGGGCCCAGTTCGCTGTTATCCTCTACCGCTTCTACCAACGCATTTTTTAACGATGAATAAGAAAAAACGAGGGTTCTTCCGCCCTCGTTTTTTCATAGAATCTGGTAGGTGATGTTATGCGTTCGTCTGACTGCGATCCTTTGGCGCTGACAACCGCTGTCAATACGCTGGCAGTTGCTGTTGCCGCCCAGCTTAACGACAGCGAGCTGAGTCTTGTTGCCTCCATTCTAAACCAATTGGGCGATACCCTGGAGACCATCGCCGCTCAACGGGAATTCTGCGCCTCCCGGAAGAGCGGCGGCGTTCCATGACCATTCAGCAGGCAGGCCCGGCTCCAAGCAGTTCCTTCGCAACCTCCACATTCTTCCGCTCCAGCTCCTGCAAACGGCGGACTGCCGCTTCCTGAACCTCCGGCTGCTTGCTTTTGGCTACTGCCTCATCCACCATGCGCACCAGATTTTCCAGGGTCAAGGCGTCTAAGTCCGTAAACAAATCCTGCCCTATATACCGCAGGAACGCCGACACCTTCGGGTCATATACCACGCCTGCCAGCGGAACCCCCTGTCCGGCGGCGAAAATCAGCGCGTGAAGCCGCATTGCTACCACAACTTCCATCCGGGACAGTGCGCCGATGATGGTTCCCGCCCGTCCCGCATCGTCAAGGAAGTAGTGGGGTACGCCGTCCAAGCCCTGCGCCGCCAGCCGTCCCGCGCCGGGGTCCATGTGTTTTTCTACCGACAGAAATACCGGCGTCAGTCCGTAGGTCTCCCAGGCATACCGGGCCGCGGCGCCAAACAGAGACGCTTTTTCCTCGTATCCCTTCCAGCGCCGCAGGGCAAAGCAGATATAGCGTCCTTTTGGGGGGATGCCCGCCTCCAGAAGCACACTGTCGGTCTCATCGTCC
>CAOJHG010000270.1 GCA_948435975.1 uncultured Oscillibacter sp.
CTGATGAAATGATGGTCCCGCGAAACACGAGTCCGCCTATACCGCAAACCATTCAGGAGGTCTCCAACTATGCAACAATATAACGTCACTGGCATGAGCTGCGCGGCTTGCAGTGCCAGGGTGGAAAAGGCCGTGTCGAAAGTACCGGGCGTCTCGTCCTGCTCCGTCAGCCTGCTCACCAACTCCATGGGCGTGGAAGGAACTGCCGCCCCTCAGGAAATCATCGCGGCAGTAGTGGAAGCTGGTTACGGTGCATCCCAGAAGGACGCCAGGAAAAATCCCTCCGCCGCTGCCGGGAACCCTGAGGACGCTCTCCAGGACCGGGAAACTCCGCTGCTGAAACGGCGGCTGCTGTCCTCCCTGGCCTTTCTGGTAGTGCTGATGTATTTCTCCATGGGCCATATGATGTGGGGCTGGCCCCTTCCCGCTTTCTTCAACGGAAACCATACTGCTATGGGCCTTGCACAGCTTCTGCTGACAGCAGCAGTCATGGTCATCAATCAGAAATTCTTTATCAGCGGCTTCAAGAGTCTCTGGCACAAAGCCCCCAATATGGATACGCTGGTTGCCCTGGGCGCCTCCGCCGCTTTCGTCTACAGCACTTACGCCCTCTTCGCCATGACAGGGGCCCAGGTCCAGGGAGACATGGAGGCGGTGATGGACTACATGATGGAATTCTATTTTGAGTCCGCCGCCATGATTCTGACTCTCATCACCGTTGGCAAAATGCTGGAAGCCCGGTCCAAGGGAAAAACCACTGACGCGCTCAAGGGACTGATGAAGCTGGCCCCCAAAACTGCCACCCTGCTCCGGGACGGCGCGGAAATCGAGGTCCC
Source organism: uncultured Oscillibacter sp. (assembly GCA_948435975.1). Classification (GTDB taxonomy): domain Bacteria; phylum Bacillota; class Clostridia; order Oscillospirales; family Oscillospiraceae; genus Oscillibacter. The sequence goes on from CAOJHG010000270.1 coordinate 837, forward strand.
CATTGAGCAGGTCCAAAAGGGAGACGTCTTTGTAGTCCGGCCCGGCGAGAATATCCCAGTAGACGGCGTGGTTTTGGAGGGCGTCAGCGCGGTAAACGAGTCCGCTCTTACTGGAGAGAGCATCCCTGTAGACAAGGCCGCCGGGGACGGAGTCTCCGCAGCTACGGCAAACCAGTCCGGATTTCTCAAGTGCCAGGCTACCCGGGTGGGCGAGGACACCACGCTTTCGCAAATCATCCAGATGGTCAGCGACGCGGCAGCTACCAAGGCCCCTATTGCGAAAATCGCTGATAAGGTCTCCGGCGTGTTCGTTCCGGCGGTGATCTCCATCGCGGCAGTCACAATCGTTGTCTGGCTTCTGCTGGGTCAAAGTATCGGCTTTGCGCTGGCGCGGGGCATTTCGGTGCTGGTTATCTCCTGTCCCTGCGCACTGGGATTGGCGACGCCGGTAGCAATCATGGTCGGCAACGGCATGGGCGCGAAAAACGGCATTTTATTCAAGACCGCAGCATCCCTGGAAGCGGCTGGACGGACGGAAATTGTAGCCCTGGATAAGACTGGCACCATCACCAGGGGCGAGCCGAAGGTGACAGACGTCCTTCCCGCTCCTGGAAACGATGAAGCCGGGGTTCTTACTGCCGCCGCGTCCCTGGAGGGGCCCTCTGAGCATCCCTTGGCGGCGGCAATCGTTGAGGAATCCCGTCAGCGGGGCCTGCCCATCACTTCCGTAGGCGGCTTCACTGCCGTTCATGGGCGGGGCGTTCGGGCGGAGATTGGCGGCAGTCTCTTCATCGGCGGAAACCTGGCCATGATGAAGGAAGCAGGCGTGGACCCCGGCTCCCTGACCGCAAAGGCAGAGGCTCTGGCGGAACAGGGGAAAACCCCCATGTTCTTCGCTAACGAGACGGAAAAGGCTCTGCTTGGCATCGTGGCGGTAGCCGACGTTATCAAGGAAGACAGTCCCCAGGCCGTGAAGGAATTGCAGGGCATGGGCATCCGGGTCGTCATGCTCACCGGAGACAATGAGCGCACTGCCAAGGCCATCGGAGCGCAGGCGGGAGTAGACCAAGTAATCGCCGGAGTTCTTCCGGACGGAAAAGAGAGCGTCATCCGGCAGTTGAAGCAGCAGGGAAAAGTCGCAATGGTGGGAGACGGCATCAACGACGCGCCCGCCCTCACCCGAGCGGATACCGGCATTGCTATTGGCGCAGGGGCGGATGTTGCCATCGACGCGGCGGACGTGGTGCTGATGAAAAGCCGCCTCAGCGATGTTCCCGCCGCCATCCGCCTCAGCCGGGCCACTCTCCGGAACATTCATCAAAACCTCTTCTGGGCCTTCTTTTACAACACCATCGGCATCCCCTTGGCCGCCGGATTGTTCATTCCTCTGGGCCTGACGCTGAATCCCATGTTCGGCGCGGCGGCCATGAGTCTCAGCAGTTTTTGTGTCGTCTCCAACGCCCTGCGGCTGAACTTGTTCAACCTGCGGGACGCACGGAAAGATAAACCTATCAAAACCAAACACAAGGAGGAAACAAACACTATGGAAAAGACTATGAAAATCGAAGGCATGATGTGCGCCCATTGCGAGGCCCGTGTGAAGAAAGCTCTGGAGGCTCTTCCCGAGGTGTCCGAAGCCGTTGTCAGCTATGAGAGCGGGACCGCCGTCGTCACCCTCTCCAACGCCCTGGACGACGCCGCTTTGAAAAAGGCCGTGGAGGATCAGGAATATACCGTCACCGCCATCCAGTAATTGGCAGAATCAGGAAAACGGCAGGTCCTGTTTTATGCAGGGTCTGCCGTTTTTCCCCGCTTTTATGCCGGTAGGAGAAGATTTGTCAAGGGGGATTTCACCCAATCAGTACAGTCTCCCCGATGAATCGGAAATCAAGGCGTTTTTTCATAGTAAGCACGAAGAATCGGTTCCAGTTCCCGCCACTTGATCTCATACTGTCGGCGGTAGTCCGCTACAGTGAGGGAGGGCCGGATGGTCTGTACCTTTCCCCGGTATTTCATCGTATAGGGCTTAAACGCGTCAGACTCCGAGTCCAGATCGTACAGCCCGTCCAGCAGTTCCCGGCCCTCCTTCAAGTTCCGCAGGATAGCCGAGCTGTCGGGCAGGCCGCTGTCGTTGGGCGGCTTAAACGCGTGGATGTCCGCCCCATGCTTCAAAAGTTCGTCCAGCAGCAGGTGGGCCACCTCCAGATGATCGCTCTTGATAGCCACCCTCAAGGGAGACTGCCCGTCGTCCTTCTTGGGCGGGGCTTTGGCAAGGCAGGAGATCAACTCCGGTTTTTTATCCAAAATCAGTGCCACTCTCGCAAGCGGCATTCAACCTTCGCGCTCCCGCCTGTGTCATTCTGCCATAAATGAAGCGCCAGCCGCGTACTGTATCCGGTGGTGAAGCTGCTCTTTGATACATTACATCCCAGCTTTGACTTTTCTGCAAATCTCCATTATACTGGTCTTCTAAACATACAGAAAGGAGGCGCTTCCCCCATGGCCTGGTACGTCTACATCCTCCTCTGCGGGGACGGCACCCTCTACACTGGCTCCACCACCGACGTAGCCCGCCGCCTCGCCCGCCATCAAAGCGGAAAGGGAGCCAAGTACACCCGAAGCCGCCTCCCTCTCTCCCTGGCCTATCAGGAGGAATTGCCGGACAAGTCTGCCGCCCTTCGCCGGGAAGCCGCTGTCAAACGCCTTTCCCGCCCCCAGAAGCTGGCCTTGATCTCCGCCGGACCACCCGATAGGATTTGAGTGAAACGCAGAATTTCCTCTCTATTTTTTAGTGAAATCGTAAAAAGTCAAAAGAGGGCTTGACAAATACCCACGGCGGGAGTATGCTTACAATTGTTCATAGCAAAAAACCGATGAAGCAGACGAGTAAGCAGGATACGCGTCTTTCAGCGAGCCGCCGGAGGTGGAAGGGCGGCAGAAGCAAACCTGTTGAATGGACTGCCGAGGGCGGGCTGAA
>CAOJHG010000271.1 GCA_948435975.1 uncultured Oscillibacter sp.
CTTGATGGTAGTCCCATTCACAGGAAAAAGCAAGAACGCAGCACTTGGAAATTTGTCAACCAGCAGTTGCAGGCATTGCGGCGCAGGCGATTTACGGATTCCTCCCACTATGCCGAAATCCTTTGATAAATAAATATAGAGTTCTATTCCAATACAGCCTGTGTCAAGTGAAAATACTTACACAAAACATCCATAGGCAGGGAAAAATTCCACGCGGAATCACCGGCAGGTAAAACCCCTTTACAGTGCCTGCCGCTCTTTCTTTTCACTTGATTTATCGGTTTCTATCACCCTTTTACTGTACCATCGGCGTTGAACAGGGGCAGCGGCGCCAGAAATTTGATGTCCTTCCGCTCCTGCGCCTCACCTTCCGCCAGCACTGCAATCCTGCCGGCTACAGTACCGCCCGCCAGCTCTACCAGAGATTCCATCGCCTTGAGCGATCCGCCGGTGGAAATCACGTCGTCAATCAGCAGGATACGCTTCCCACAGATCAGCCCCGCGTCATCCCTGCCCAGATACAGCCGCTGTGTCCCGGCGGTAGTAATCGACTGATCCTCCACATGGATGGGGTCCGGCATGTAGGCTTTGGGTCCCTTCCGGGCGATAAAATACTTGGCTGCCCCGGACTGGCGGGCCATTTCGTGAATCAAGGGAATGCTCTTGGCCTCGGCTGTGAGGAGATAGTCATAGTCCTCCACAGGGACCAAGTTCAAGAGCTCCCGAGCGCAGGCCACCGTCAGCTCCGCGTCACCGAAGCAAATGAACGCGCCGATGTACAGCTCATCCGTCACCTTACAGATGGGCAGTTCCCGCTTTAAACCCGCCACTTCCATGGAATATGTCATAGTTGATGCCTCCCTTATAAATACCCGCTTGGGGGAATTTTCTCACAACAAAAACAAACTGCCGATCAAGAAAACCGAAACCAGCAGAACCGCAATTCCACACCACAGACAAACTATTGCTGTTTTCCGGCTCCCCTCCCAATTCTGACGGGCTTGGAGCAGAAGCATGATACCCATCAGCGGCTCGTAAGCATAAACTGCATTTTCCCAACCACCTGCCAAATGAAGAACGACCAGTATTAAAACCGTCACACTGCAAATCAAGAGCAGCACTGCCCTTATCCTCTCCTGCAACCTTTCGCCCCCCTTCGCAGTCTATGCTTATCATACCATACCGCTCCAGTCTTTTCAAGGATTCGCTTCTCTTTTCCCACAGCGCAGCGTTACACCCGTTCTTCCAAACGTCCGCTGTAGCGCTTCCGAAAATCCGCAAAGGTCCCCTCGTCCATGGCTTGACGAATGCGGGCTGCCAGCTCGTTGTAGAAATACAGATTGTGAAGCACTGCCAGCCGCAGGGCCAGCACCTCGTCCGCCTTGAACAGATGCCGAAGATAGGATCTGGTAAATCTCTGGCAGACGGGACAACCGCAGCTCTCACTGATAGGCCGGCTGTCAGCGGCATACTTTTCATTCAGGATGTTCACTGTACCTTCCCAAGTGAAAAGCTTCCCGTGACGGCCATTTCTGGAGGGCATGACACAATCAAAGAAGTCCACTCCACGCGCAACGGCCTCGATGATGTTGCTGGGGGTGCCCACGCCCATAAGATAGCGGGGCTTTTCTATAGGCATATGAGGTTCTACCGCGTCGATGATCTCGTACATCACCTGAGCGGGCTCCCCTACCGCCAAGCCGCCGATAGCATACCCGTCGCAGTTCAGCTTCGCAATTTCCTGCATATGCCACACCCGCAAATCCGCATATGTGGCCCCCTGGTTAATCCCGAACAGCATCTGCTTTGGGTTCAAGGTGTCTGGCAGACTGTTCAGGCGGTCATGCTCCGTCTTGCACCGGGCCAGCCACCGGAGGGTTCGTTCACAAGACGCTTTGGCATAGCTGTAGGCCGCCGGATTCTCCATACACTCGTCAAAAGCCATGGCAATATCACTGCCCAGGTTGGACTGAATCTGCATCGACTCCTCGGGACCCATAAAAATCTTACGGCCATCAATATGGGAAGCGAAATAGACCCCCTCCTCCTTGATTCGCCGCAGAGACGCCAGGGAAAAAACCTGAAAGCCGCCAGAATCCGTCAGAATCGGTCCATCCCACCCCATAAAGGCGTGAAGGCCCCCCATCTGCCGGACCAGACCATCGCCAGGGCGCAGATGAAGATGATAGGTGTTGCTCAGTTCGATCTGACACCCCACATCTTTCAGATCGTAAGCAGAAACCCCTCCTTTGATGGCCGCCTGGGTGCCAACATTCATAAAAACGGGCGTCTGGACAATTCCTCCATGGGCACACTGGAATTCGCCGCGGCGGGCGCGGCCTTCAGTCTTCAGCAGCTTGAACATGCAGCTTCTCCAATCTATGAAGTCTCCGACGTTTCTTCCGCCTGGAGCAGTTTTTCATCTGTATTCATTCCTAATTCATGAACCAGTTCCTATAGGCTGTCAAAAAATTCCGCTTGGGAGCGATGTTGGGCAGGTTTGTCAGCATCATCCTTTTTCTCCTTAATCAGCCGCACTGATTCCATCCGCTATAAACATGGCGTCCCCGAATGAGAAAAAACGGTATTGTTCTTCCACGGCCTTCCGATATGCCGCCAGCACCTGCTCCCGACCTGCGAAGGCCGATACCAGCATAATCAGCGTACTTTCCGGCAGATGGAAGTTTGTCACCAGCCCATCCATCACCTTAAACCGGTAGCCAGGATAGATGTAGATGTTCGTCCAGCCGGACTTTGCCTCCACACGGCCATCCCTCCCCGCCCAGGATTCCAATGTCCTGCAAGATGTGGTCCCCACGCAGATGCACCTGCCGCCCGCCGCCTTTGTGCGGTTAATGAGGTCCGCTGTCTCCTGCGGGATCGTGCAGAATTCGCTGTGCATGGGGTGGTCCTCAATGGTCTCCTCCTTCACCGGACGGAAGGTTCCCAGGCCCACATGCAGAGTCACATAGCCAATCCCCACTCCCTGCGCAGCGGCAGTCTCCAAAAGCTCCGGCGTAAAGTGGAGCCCGGCGGTTGGAGCAGCGGCGCTTCCAATAACCTTGGAATAGACTGTCTGATAACGCTCCCGGTCCTTCAGCTCCTCCTTGATGTAGGGCGGCAGAGGCATCTTTCCCAGGCGTTCCAGCACCTCCAGAAAAATGCCCTCATACTCGAAGCGGACCAACCGGTTTCCGTCCGCCGCTTCCCCCACCACCTCCGCAGTCAGCTCTCCGTTGCCGAAGGCCATCCGCGCTCCGGTCTTCAGCTTCCGGCCAGGACGGACCAGGCATTCCCAGACGCCCTCACCCTTGTCAATAAGGAGCAGCACCTCACAGGCTCCGCCGCCAGGAAGACGCTGGCCTAAGAGACGGGCGGGCAGGACGCGGGAATCGTTCAAAATCAGGCAGTCGCCAGGGCATAGCAGGTTTGGCAGGTCGTAAAAATGGCGGTGCCGCACTTCTCCTGTCTCCCGGTCCAGCGTCATCAATCGGGAGGCGTCCCGGCGCTGGATGGGAGTCTGGGCAATCAGCTCCTGGGGCAAGTCATAGTAAAAATCGCTGGTCTTCATTGATGGTTCCTCACTTAGTTGATGGTGATATTCGTATAATAGAATTCCAGAATCTCCCGGAAATCATACCCAAGCTCCGCCATAGCCTTCGCGCCATACTGACTCATGCCGACGTTATGGCCGCTGCCAGTGCCAGTGATGACGAAATTCCCGCTGCTGCTCTTGACGGAAGACGTGGACGGTATGGGAATGCTGCCAGCGGCGGCCCCCGTCACAGTCACA
>CAOJHG010000272.1 GCA_948435975.1 uncultured Oscillibacter sp.
AAAGCTCTGCGGCCATGATACGGTCCATCCGGAGATTCATCATGCCCCGGTGACGGGCTACCAGATAATAGTTCCCATTGGACCACATCAGGGCGTAGGGTTCCACGTCCAGCTCCCCGTTGTTCTCCCTCTTGCGGAGAACGGGCTGCCAGGTGCTGCCGAAATATTCCAGACGGTGCTCGCCGTAGAGAATGCGGACCTTCCGCTTTTTTCGGATGGCCTCGTCCAGCCTGTCAATAATTTCCATCTAAATCCTGCTGCTCCGCTTATAGGCATAGCGTCTTGGAACGGGGACCGTCTTGGGATGAAAACGGTTCAAAACGGCGAGGAAGCGCAGGGTTTGAGACTCTGAGAGGAAGGGGTAGACCAGAATCAGGTCAGAGAACAACCGCCATTCTGCATCGCTGAGAGCGTCCTCCAGATAGTACCGCCGGGGGACATTGTTGCGCTTCACAGACCGGTCATTGGCAAAACTGTCCTCCCAATCCTCGTAGGGAATCGTCTTCTTCCGTCCCTGCTTCCCGGGGACCTGGGCCACGCAGCGCAGGCGTAAGGGGAAAGTGTCCAGGTCGAAGGGGATTCCCTGGGAGAGCATTTTATCCACTGTGGAGTAGGAGGGGGCTTTGAAGGACTCCCAGGATGCCTGGACCGTCAGGTTCTCCTGGGCCAGTACCTGCCCGCCCGGGGTCTCCACCGAAATGTGGAGGCCGTCCTCTCCCAGCCATGCCTCAGCCGGGGGCGTTTCTCCCTTCTCCAAAACCCGGCCGGGGAACAGCCGGCCTATCAGCTCCCGCCCCTGTGGGAAGATGCGCTCCAGGGTGTCAAGGGAAGGGCGCATATCCGGGTCTGACTCGATGTCCTTTAGATGGCTGTGAATCTCCCTCACGGTCAGGGGGTGTTCCCGGCTGGCGTACCTGCGCAGGACCTCCCAAATGGCCTGAAGGCTGCGAAAGGAGTTGCAGTATGACTTTTTGGGCGCTGGATTGCTTTTCCCCATAATCTTGATCTCCTGCTGTTTTTTGTAGATGGTGGCAGAAGCGGCGGAAACGTCCCCTGCCGGGCCTTTGAGCCGCTATACATTTTTTGAAATGGGAATCCATTCGCTCCCCAGGGGGATGGCGCACAGTTGGTCATCCAGCACCGCCTCAAAACCAGGGCGGTTACACAAAAACCGGTGCAGGGCCATAAGGGTCTGTTCCATCTTGGTATCTTGACTCCTTTCACAAAAAATGCTCTGATTGCTTGCCATTATATACCTGAGAGCCAGAATAAGCAAGAAAATTAGCGGTTTCTCCGGTCCTCTTCACCGGAACCCGATGAGCCTCTCCTCCGCGCCGCCGGTCCCAGCCAGCAACCGATCCGCAGCGGCGTTCAGATCTTCCAGGCAGAGCGTCTCCTCCCCGGTGTCCAGGGTGCGCAGAGCCAGTTCCTCCACCGCCCCCTGGAACAGCCGGCGGGCTTCCCGGCCATTGCCGAAGCCTGCCGGGTTCTTCCGGCGCAGGGTGGAAAAGAAACTGCGGCACACCTCCTCGGCTCCATCCGGGAGGCCGCAGCCATCCTCTTTGGCAAACCCCTGAAAGATTTTCCAGAGCTGGGCGTCGTCATAGGCGGGAAAGGTCAAAACCTGGGCAATGCGGCTCTTCAGTCCCGGGTTGGAGGACAGCAGGCGTTCCATCTCCCCAGGATAAGTGGCGAAAATTACCATAGTCTCCGGCTGAAGCTCCATATGGCGCACCAGGGCGTTGACCGCCTCGATGGCATAGATATCGTGTTCTCCATCCAACAAAGCTCCGGCCTCGTCGATGAAAAGCACCCCGCTCCGGGCCGACTCAAAGAGTTCCGCGATTTTGGGTGAGGTTTCTCCCAGATAGGTGCCGATGAGCTGTTCCCGCCCAGCCTCCACGAAGCGGCCGGAGCCACAGCCCTCTTCCTGGAGGATTCGAGCGACCAGCCGGGCGGTAACGCTCTTTCCCGTTCCGGGAGGTCCAGCGAAGGCCAGGTTGCGGCACATGGGCCGAACGGTTTTCCCGGCCTGACTGCGCCGCCCCTCCCGGACAGCACAGGCCAGCAGGCGGCGGAGCTTCTCTCTGACATCCTTCAGGCCAGTCATACGCTTCAGTTCCTCCCATCCGCCGCCTTGACTCTTGAAGGAAGGAAAGAGAAGGTCCTGGGTCCGGAGTGGGTGCTGGGCATGGCGCTGGACGGCCCAGGAGATCAGGGACTCCAGGTCCAGCTCGCAGAACCGTTCCCCCCGAAGGCGTTTGGTGTGGGCAATCACTTGGTCCAGGTCCGCCAGTATGTCAATAGGGCACAGATGGCTCTCACCGCACGAGCGGAGAAAGCGGCGGTAATAGTCCTGATCCGGCCGGCCTACCCAGGCAATCTGGAAGCCGCAGGTAAGACGCAGTTCCTCCAGCAGCTCTAAATCCACTTGGGTGCTCTTCAAAGCAATCAGGATATCCAAGGGGTCGCCGGTGTTTCGAAGTGCCAGAGATTTTACCTGCTCCAGAATGCCGGGTGAAAGAACTTTTCCATCATTGGCGGTGATGAGGGCGGCGGGGGCGTCCAGGGAGCGCAGGCTGAGCAAAGGTCTCTCATTTCCCGCCGCGGCGGCAACTACCGGGCCATGGTAATTATTTTGCCGCAGGGCGGGGTCCAGCGCTTCCGGGGAGACCACCGCCAAAGAGCGGGACAGAAGAACATCGGGGCTGTCCTGCTCCTCTTGCTCCTCCAGTTCCTCCAGATCGTAGAAGTCCACTCCGTCCCAGAAGCCGTCTGACTCCCAGTCGGATGACAGATTCTCCCGGCTGTGGGAGAGGGAAGCCAAATACACTGCCGCCTGAGTGGTGCAGTAGCTGTCCTCGCCCAAAAGTAACACTTGCAGGCTGCCTCGGGTGTCCTCCAGCAAGGGCCGAAGACGGAGCTTTTGAAACTGGGGGGCGTCCCGCAGCTCGGAGAGCAGCGTCTCCCGGGGAACCTCCCGAAACAGAGGCGTATACCGCAGCAGATTTCCAAGCATACCGGGAAAGCTCTGGATGTGGATGGGGCGGCAGACCTGCGGGACAGGGGCGGGAGCGGTTAGGGGAGCGGCTTGTGCAAGTTTCATATCAGGCGGCCTCCTTCAAAGTAAAATCATCTGTGTTCAGAATCAGGATATTTGCGGCGGGGTTTCCCGCCTGTCCAGGAGGCCCCGTCGGTTCTTCAAATACAGGACCCAGGAGCGGGCGCTAAAGGGAAGGGCCAGCTCCCGGCGGTCCGTATGCTTGCGATAAAAAGGCCCCCATTCGTTCTGAACTGGCTCCAGCATAGCAGACCTCTGGCCGCAAATTTTCTGAGCGGAGGAAATTATCTGCTCTGAAATTTTCGGCCAGAGGAGTGTAAACTGGTCCCACAAAACAAAAGGAGGTCAAGTTTATATTTACAATGCCCTATGCAGTGGAGAGCAAGGACAGGCGGGGGCAGGACATCTTTTCCCGGCGGCTGGAATAGTGCTGGGAGGCCCAGGACTACGGCTTGGCAAATATGGTGCTGTAGGAGAAAGTAAGAGAAGGGGCTGTAAAAAGGCGGGATCCAGAAAGGCCAGAGCAGCCCCTTAGAGGACGTTCTCGGCCATCTATACTTTACACAAAAAATTGACTGCCCAGTATTTTTTATCAGCAGTTTTTCCCTGATAGATCGGACAGATAAACGCGCAGTACCTGGTCCACGGCTGGCTCCAGAACCTTATGATACCAGTCCTCGAAGCT
>CAOJHG010000273.1 GCA_948435975.1 uncultured Oscillibacter sp.
ATACGGGAGGCAATATGGTGAGAATAGCGGCGGGAAAGATCGTTCAGCTTCAGGTTCGTCATGAGGATGGTGGCACGGTTCTCCAAAAGGCGTCCGTTGACAATGGTATACAGTGCGCTTTGAACGTAGGAGGTGGTCATCTCCGTCCCCAGGTCGTCCAGAATCAGCAGGTCACAGCTCAGGACCCGCCCGATGTCCGCCTCCACGGTCTCCCCCTCTTCCCGCCCGAACTTCCGGGCCTCGAAGCGGTCAAAGATGTGAGCGGCGGTATCATACACCACGGACCAGCCGTCGCCGCTGACGTCCCTGGCAATGGCGGCGGAAAGGAAGGTCTTCCCCAGCCCCGGGTCCCCGGTCATCAGCAGACTGCCGCATCCCGGACGGAACGACTCCGCATACCGGCGGCAGGTGCGGAAAATCCACTCCATATTCTCCCGTGCGGAAACGCCCAGGCCCAATTCGTCCTCTTCCGAATACCAGCTCAGGGAAAACGTGTCGAAGCTCTGACTGCCCAGGTCCAGCATGTGGGACAGCTCCTTCTGCTGCTCCTGGGTATAATAGCGCCGCAGGCACCGGCACATGGTCCCATTCCGGTATCCCGTATCCCCGCAGAGGGCGCAGGCGGGGATTTCGTCCAAATAGTTCTCTGGACAGCCCATGTTCTGGAGGAGCCGCCGCCGTTCCGCCTGAAGGCCCAGGTTGTCCCGCCGCAGGGTCTCCACCGCGGTCAAAGGGTCCGCGCCCCGGCGGAGTGCGCTGGAAATCAGCCGGCTCATCGTGGAGCGCAGTTCCTCGTCGATTTCCCGCAGGCGGGGCTGCCGCTGGAAGACGCTTTCCCGCCGCTCCTGCAAGCGCTGTTCCCGTTCCCGCCGGTCCTCCTCGTAGCGCTGGAGGGTCCGCCGGAGGATTCTTCCGTCGTAGGCCATCGGTTACGCCTCCCCTTTGTCCCGTTGTTGTATGTATTTCCGCATCCAGGCCACATCCTGCTCCTTGGCGGCGGGGGTGGCGGGCGGTTCCTTTCCCTGGCCGGGGCGGTCCTTCTTCTCGATCTCGTCCACAGTATGAAGGCCCGCCGCGTGCCAGCGCTTGAGAATGCCGTTGCAATAGGCCCATTTCAGCTCATGGCAGTTCAAAACCGTTTTGTCATAAGCCAAAGCAACAGCCTCCGGCGGGAAGCCCATGTCCATCCAGGCTTGCAGATACTTTTCCTCCGACGCCACTGGAGGCCGCTCGCCCAACTGGAGGACCCGCATATACTGGGGCAAGATCCCCTGCCGTTCCGCGTACTTCCGGAGGTATTCAGCGGCGGCGGCCTGGGTGTCGATGCCCTGCCGCGCCCAGGCGTACCCTTCCCGCTCAATCTGGTGCAGGGTGGTGCGGCGGCCTGGCCCGTACTGTGCGGCGGTGCGTTCGGCGCAGTGGCAGACCAGGAGATAGATCACATCAGCGGGAAGGCCCACATAGTCATACAGGCCCAGGAGGGTCCCCATGTCCGGCGTGGAGAGCTTTTTCCCCAGGCGGCGTTCTACCTCGGAGGAGAGGCGGCTGAACTCTTCGTTTTCCTCAAGCTGGGCGGCGATGTCTGCACGCTGATACTGGGGCTTTTCGTCGGCGGGGTCCAGATCGCCCGCCTGGGGAATCACTAAGCCCAGTTCCCGCAGGACGGACTCTGCCGCTTCAATCCTGGGCCGTTCCCAGCGCAGCTCTCCCGCCAGGGAACGGGGGGCGGTGGCGCCGTGGTGACGGAGCAGTGCCAGGTACAGCAACGCCGCGTCCCCATCGCCCCGCTCCAAAAGACGCTTGAGGGCCTGGGGAGGAAGGGTGACGCTTTCATCCTCGGTATGGACCAGCACGCTTGCCATAGAGGTCTCCTTTCTGTATTCTGCCTGTATTTGTATTGCAATTTGTATAAAAACTCTGTTCTTCGACTCTATTTTACACGGTTTTTCAAGGAAAAGCAACTATCCTTTGGAAGCATCAAAAGGCTGGGGATTACTGGAAAAAGCCAGGAGGCCGTATTTTTTGAAGAGGGCAGGCGTCCGTAATGCCTCTGGCGCATGGAAGGAAAAGCCGCCCTGTCCATGAAGGAAGCAGAGCGGCAAGGCAGAGAAGCTGGTAATATTCAGCGAAAATGTATGATGGTGAGAGAGGCCCCGGTCCCACCCGGCATCAGCGCGGTCGTGGACAGGACGCCGAACATTTGAAGGGAAACATCAGCTCCAGCGGGGAGGTCCAGCAGAAACTGATTGGAGAAACGGCGGGCGGGGAGCATGGGGGCAAGGGTGGAAACCATGTTAGGCGCTCCATTTACCAGGAGACGGGCGCCGCCGGCCAGAGCGGATGTAGTGTTGATTTCATAAGAAAGGCTGTAGCGTCCGGCGCTGGCGACAGTGAAGGCAGTGGAACCGTCGTTTATGGTGATGCCGGGAGAAAGCAGATGGTTGTCCGGCAGGGGGATAGCTGTGCCTGCCTGGGTGACGACCAGAATGGTGCCCCGGGTGTTGGCGGCGAACGCGGTGGCAGAAGATGCGCCGATTCCCGCAGGACCAGTCGCGCCAGCGGGTCCGGCAACGCCAGCAGGTCCGGCGGGGCCGGGAATTCCCTGGCTCGGGACGCTGGACAGGACCTCTTTCAGCTTTTCCTTTAACAGATGCTGGTTTTCCGCAGAGGCCTCCAGAAGCTCCAGCACGCTTTCGCTGGCGGCCAGGACCTCGCTGGTAGAGGCGTTGGAACCCTGCTGGCCAGCCAGTGTCCCAAGAACATATTGCAGGCTCTCTCCTCCGGCGTTCAGGATGTGGCTCAAGCTGAGCTCTTCCAATGCGATGGAGGCGATGATTTGATTGACTGCTTCCTCCCGGCTGATAACGGGACCGGAAGCAGGGAAACTGGGCATTGACATGAAGATCAAGACTCCTTTCCAGACGCGCTGCTCAGGGGTGAGAGACGCGCCCGGTGTATCCTATGCGTGAAAAAGAGCGTTGGATACAGGCTTTGGGAGTGAAAACGTATTTCGGCGTCTGCTCTTTTCCGCGAACGGGGCCGGACACTTTTGGAGAGGGGGCAAAAACACTCCATGAGAACCCTTGTAAAATTTGGAGAGCTGTGATAAGATGGGGACAAGAAGATGGAAAGCAATGCGAAATGGAGAGGAAGCGGTGGCCTATATGGAGAATTTTTCCTTTAAAAGCGTGGCCTTCGGCGGTTTCGACAAGCAGGACGTTATCCAATATATCCAGCAGTCCTCGGAGAAAGCTGCCAGCGAACAGAAGAGACTGCAAGACGAAAACGAAGCCCTGCGGGAAAAAACCGCCCGTCTGGAGGAAGAGCTGACAGCCCTGCGCCAGCTAGCGGAAGAAGCATCCGCCCAGCGGGACCGTCTTCAGGAGGAGCTGAACACAGAACGGACCGCCCGGGAGACCCTGGAACCCCTCCGCCCTCTGGAGAAGGAAGCCGCCCGCCTCCGTGCCGAAAATGCCGCCCTGGCCCCCGACCCGAAGGCCAATGCACAGTTCCGGGAGCGCCTGGGTTCCATCGAGTCCGAGGCCAGAAAGCGCGCCGACGACCTGGAAACGGCCGCACTTCAGCGGATGCAGAAGACGGTAGACCTCTTCCGAAGCCAGTATCAAACGCTGATGAGCACCTTTGAGGCCACTGCCGGACATGTCACGGGGGAGCTGCGGAAAATCGAAGTCAATCTGTCCCAGCTTCCCAGAGCGATGGACCAGGCTGAAGCGGAACTGAC
>CAOJHG010000274.1 GCA_948435975.1 uncultured Oscillibacter sp.
ATTGAGGTGCCCTCCTGGCGCGGCGACGTGGAAGGCATGGCGGATCTGGCGGAGGAAGTGGCCCGGTTCTACGGCTACAACAAGATTCCCGACACCCTCATGCGGGGCGATACCGTCCGGGGCGGCTGGACGCCGGCGCAGAAGGCGGAAAACACTGTGGGGGCCCTCTGCCGCGGGATAGGGTGTCATGAGATCATCACCTATTCCTTTATCAGTCCTGCCTGCTATGACAAGATCGGCCTGCCTGCGGACTCTCCCCTGCGGAACTCTATGCGCATCCTGAATCCTCTAGGCGAGGATACCTCTATTATGCGTACGACAACTCTGCCCTCTATGCTGGATATTTTGGCCCGGAACTGCCACTTCCGCAATCCGTCCGCCAGACTGTACGAGCTGGGCCGGGTCTACTTCGCCAAGAACGACGGCTCTGGCATGGCGGATGAACCAAAGGTGCTGTCCATAGGTATGTATGGACCGGATACGGACTTTTTCTCCATCAAGGGCGCGGCGGAAGTGGTGCTGGAGGGCCTGCGGATTCCAAACGTGCGCTTCGAGGCGGAAAAGGAGAATGTTTCTTATCATCCTGGCCGCTGTGCAAGGGTGTATAGCGGCGGCCGCCTTCTGGGGGTGCTGGGCCAGATTCATCCTAAGGTCGCGGACAACTATGATGTGGACTGTGAGCTTTATGCCGCCGAGCTGCAATTCGACGCGCTCTTCGCCAGCGTGGGAGATATGCCGGTCTATCAGCCCCTGCCCCGGTTCCCTGCCGTCATGAGAGATATTTCCCTGGTCTGCGATAAGGAAGTTACCGTAGGCCGCCTGGAGGACTGCATTCGCCGGGGAGCGAAGGGCCTTTTGCGGCAGGTGACGCTCTTTGACATCTACACCGGAAAGGGCATCCCCAGCGGAAAGAAGAGTGTGGCGTTTAACCTGGAACTCCGGGCCGGAGACCGCAGCCTTACCGCGCAGGAAGCTGACGAGGATATGCAGAGCATCCTGGAGCTGCTGAAAAAGGAGCTGAATGCGGTCCTGCGGTGAGATTAAGTAAAAATCTTTCGCAAATTTCAGCCAGAACCTCTTTACACCGGTCCCAAAATCGAGTATACTAATACTAAATGGGACGCTGACAGGAACCATAACTGCGAATTTGTGCAGGACCTTAGATAGAGGAAGGGGGTGTCCTGATGGACGATTTTACAAGAAAATTCAGTCTTGCAATGGAAAAGGACGCGGAAATTCACCAGATCCTTTCCACCGTGTACCAGGCTTTGGAGGAAAAGGGTTACAATCCCATCAACCAGATCGTAGGTTATATCCTGTCCGAGGACCCCACCTATATCACCAATCACAACAACGCCAGGACTTTGATTCGAAAAATCGACCGGGATGAACTCCTTCAGGTCTTGGTGCGGAAGTATCTTGGCCAGTAACAAATAATTACAAAATAGATTCATTTCCGGCAGAAAACCCAGAGAATCCGGTGAGGGACTGAAAAATGTCCCGCTGGTTCTCTGGGGTTTTTGTTGCTTTTTTGTGGCTGTTTGATAAGAAATTTGTTTTTGTTGAAAAAAATTGGTGTCAGGATGTTGACAAAGTGGAAAAAAGATGTTACAATTTGGTTACAAATTTAGAGGAGGGGTTCCATGGCTGGAAATAAAAACGCAAAGACTGAAGGCCTTGTCTATAAGGGCCATCCGCTCCGCCGGGCAGGCAACCTGATTTATTACGGAACGATGGCAGAAAAATATATCATCATGATGCAGGTGCTGGATACGAAGAAGGTGCAGGACATCGACCTGGCCACAAAAGTTTCCATCCAGCTCCAGCTAACGGACCCGGAGCTGAAGTCTAGGGACCGGGTGGTAAAGAAGAGTGAGAAAGACAGCCTTTATGCCGCGATGGACGTTGCGGCGGTGTGGCTGAGCCGGGCGCTTGCGGGAAAAGAGAAATAGGACCGCACCCTTTATAATGTACAAGAGATAACGAAAGGATGTTTCCCCTATGAATCATTTTGCAGGAAAGGCCGTTAAGGTCCTGACGCTTTCCTTGATTGCCGCAGCGCTTCTTGCCGTTTCCGTTTTCGCCGCAGAAGATGGATTGGTGGAGTCTGTGGGCGTTACCACCGGAGCCGCGCTGAGAATGCGGTCAGAACCTTCGACGGAGGCTTCCGTGGTGACGCTGCTGAATAAGGATGTAGTGCTGGCTGTGCTGGACAGCTCTGAAGAAGGCTGGTTTCAGGTAGCCTACGCAGGCAATACCGGTTATGTGTCCGCCGATTACTTCTCTCTGCTGGACGGTGAGTTTGAGACCTATGGACGGGTTATCGGAGGCGGCGTGAATGTTCGCTCGGCGGCTTCTATAGAGGCGGAGGTACTCACATCCTTGAGTGAGGGCGCTTCCGTGACAGTCACCGGCTTGGAGGACGGCTGGTATGTGATTTCCACCGATGATGTAACGGGCTACATACGCAGCGACTTCTTGAACCTGACCAATGCCGCAGCCAGCAGCTCTGTGGGCGGCGTGGTAGAATTGGCGAAGCAGTACCTGGGTACTCGTTATGCTTACGGCGGCGCATCCCCCAGAGGCTTTGACTGCTCCGGCTTTACCATGTACATCTTCAGCCAGGTAGGTTATTCCCTGCCCCACTCCGCAACCAGTCAGTGGCAGAGCGGCATGGGCAGTAAAATCTACAGCGTGAGTGAGCTTCAGCCCGGCGACCTGGTATATTTCAATGATCCCGGCGTCAGCGGCGGTAAGGCGTGTTCCCATGCAGGCATTTATGTGGGCAACGGGCAGATGATCCATTCCTCCTCTCCCAGCAGCGGCGGCGTGATTTACAGCAGCGTGACCAGCGGCTACTACGCACGGTATTTCGTAGGCGGAATTCGTCTCTAAAAGCACATATACATACAACAAGAAGCGGTACGCGGTAAAGTGCGTATCGCTTCTTTTATTTGCGTTGGGGATTGATTTTTGGCTGGTTATTTGGCGGATAGGTCTACCGCACGGCGCACCAAGGTCCAGGACGGCACCTGCTGGGGAAGGGACATGCAGAAGATAGACTGAGGCGTTCGAGGCTCTTCCAGGGGCAGGCCGTCCGCACTGGTCATTTCTGGCACTGTGATGGAGAAGGGACGCAGATTCGGTCCAACCAGTTCCACTGTGTCCCCCATACGGAACTTGTTGCGCAGAGAAAGTGTGGCGTGTCCATTCGCATCACAGTCCGTCACCACGGCGGCAACCTGCCATTCTCGCATGTAGCGGGAATCCTCATAATATTGTCCTGGTGGACCGTAGAAGAAGCCGGTGGAGTAGGGCCGGTGGCTGACATGCTCCACTTCGTCCCTCCAGACAGGGTCCGGGGGCAGCCCAGCAGCGGCGGCGTCCAGACAGTGGCGATAGGCTCCTGTAACAATAGCGGCGTAGTAGGCGGACTTGGCGCGGCCTTCGATTTTCAGGCTGTCCAGGTCCAGAAGGTCTTCCAGGTGATCGATCATACACATATCTTGGGAGTTCATGATATAGCTGCCCTGTCCGTCCTCCTCAATGGGGAAATATTCACCGGGGCGCTTTTCTTCCATGAGGGCGTATTTGTAGCGGCAGGGCTGGGCGCAGGCACCGCGGCTGGAGTCCCGCCCAGTCATGTAGTTGGAAAGGAGGCACCGGCCGGAATAGCTGACGCACATGGCCCCATGCACAAAGGCTTCCAGCTCCAGAGAGGGGGGAGTCTTGGCGCGGA
>CAOJHG010000275.1 GCA_948435975.1 uncultured Oscillibacter sp.
GGCACCACTGACATGCGCATCAATCCCACTGCGGCCATCAGCCGGGCGGAAATGGCTGTGATACTCCACCGCGTTCTGACACGTTGATGAAAGGGGAACGGATGATGAATTTTTTCAAGTCGCTGCTCGTATCTCTCCGGAGAGGCCAGGAACCTCTTGAGCCGCTGGAGAATGACCAGGAAACGGAGGAGTCACTCCAAGCCCAGACCCATGCGATGGATACCACTCTCCCCAAGCTCTATTCCGGTATGAAGGTGGAGGTCCTGACCCCTAACAACAATCTTCTGTACGTAGGCACGCTGAAGCTGTATGGCGCTGGGGTGCTGGAGGTCCGTGCGGAGGAGGGTTCCCAGGTCCCCCAGGCCATCTATGGGCAGGAAGTCAAGCTGCGGGGGTTTCAGAAGAATTCCCAGGCATTCACCCTTTATGGCAATGTCTGCCGCAGCTCCTCCACATTCTGGCACATCGAGAAGCTGAAATCCCTCCAGAGCCGGGACAGCCGGGGCTTCTTCCGGCAGACGGCGGATGTGACCGGCACGATTATCCCCAATATGCGTTACCGGGACCAGGAACAGGTTTCCTGCAAGCTCCTAGATGTCAGTGCCAGCGGAGCCCGCATCCTGACCAGAAAGGCGTTTCCAGAGGGGGCCATGTTCCTCCTGGAAACCACCATTGTCCCGGATGAGCCGCCCTTTTCCATCACCTGCCAGGTCCTGCGCATCCTGGAGCACCGGCGGGATATGGAGTATGGCTGCCAGTTCGTGGGCCTGCCCGATAAAGAGCAGGAGCGCCTTCTGCAAGCCATTTTCGTCCTCCAGCGGAAGCTCCTCCAGTCCCGCCGTGACTGACGGACAGGACTCCGCCCCCAGCCCCTAAGCATATAAAAATAGTGGGATCTGCCATATACCGGCAGGTCCCACTTCATATTTTCAGCCTGGGCAAGCTCCTGACCGCCCAATATGTGAAGCTCTTTTTGCCAGAATCATCAACAAGCCGGCAAAGTCTGGTTAAAATTGGGGAAATCGGGAAAGAATGGGATACTACATGCGCTAGGAGGTCTTATGGACGTTACTTTTTCCCAATTCTGCCGCTCTTCTCCCGCCGGATTTGACGCCCTGCGCCGCTGTATTGACGCCTGGGACCGGCTGGGCAAAAGCTACGAATTCCCAAACTGTCAAATGCCTGCCGGATGCGTCCCACAGCAGGCAGTCCTGGGTTTCTCCCGGCGGGGGGACGGCTACCTGCTCTACTGGCGGCCCGCCGTCACCTACCACGGCCGCAGCGTCACCCTCTCCTGCCTGTTCAGCCGAAGCGTCTGGACCTTCTCCGGCTACGACGCTCTCGCCCAACGTCTGGCATCTCTCCGGCAGGACCTGGAGCCCTCTCCCGGAAAGCTCCTCCGCGCTTCTCCGTCCTCCGGGGACGCGCCCCCAAAACGGTCCCTTTTCCACCGCCGGGAGGACCCGTCTGTCTGGCCCCCTCTTTACCTCCAACTGGCGGACGCCTTGGGGAAAACGGTCCTCGGCCAGCCCCACGCAGTAGAAGCCGCAGCCTATCGCCTATACGCTCATGTGGGAAAGCAGGACCCGGCCCGTCCTCTCTCCCTCATCTTCCACGGACCCACCGGCGTCGGCAAATCCGAACTTGGGAAAGCCATTGTTCCCGCTCTGGAGCAATGCTGCGGTAAGCATTACCAATTCGTCTGGACGGACCTGAACACCTTCACGCAGCCCCATTCCGTCCACCGTCTTACGGGTGCGCCTCCGGGCTATGTGGGCTATGAGGATACCCCTATCTTCGAGTCCGTCCGCCGCAGTCCTTACACGGTCTTCATGTTCGACGAGCTGGAAAAGGCCCATCCAGAGGTGCTGAAGGTCTTCATGTCCATTCTGGACGAGGGCCGCTGCACCGCTCATCGGGCCGGAGACGATGGGGGACGGGAGCTGGATTTCCGCCGCTGTATCCTCGTCTTCACCACCAACGCCCCCCTGAGCGCCTCTGCCAGCCGCCGTCTGGGGTTCTCCAGCAGTCCCCAGGCAGAGGAGGCCCCGCCGCCCCCCGCGCAAGCCTCCACCCCGGCAGAATTAGCAGCCCAGCTCTTCCAGGAAAATGAAGAAGCACGCCGGGCGATGATCCGTCTCGGCGTGCTTCAGGAAATTGCTGGCCGTTTCAGCGGTCTGATCGGCTTCCGCGCTTTGGACCAGGATGCCCGTATCGCCATCACCGCAAAGCAAATCACGGCTCTGGGGCGGGAATACGGCCTGCGGCTTCAAGCGGACCCAGATACCGTCCAGGCCCTGGCGCCGGGGGAAACCGCTGTCTCCATCCGTTCCGCCGCCGCCGTCCTGGAGGGCATCCTGACGCCGCTTCTGCTTCAAGCCGCCGCGTCTGGCCGGACATCCTTCCGTCTTTCCGGACAGCCCGGCGCTCTGCGGCTGACGCCCGCTTATTGCAGTGCGTCCTGAATATCCAGTTCAGTCACTTCATTCGTACTGGTGTCAAAGCGGTAGACATGGGCGCCGTCTGTAGACAGGAAGTAGCTGCCCACAATCTGGTTGTTTCCGCTGCTGCCGCCGGCCATGTACACGTTGACCCGCAGACAGGGATTTCCGTCTACCTTCGCCGTGCCGTCCTGGGTGTAAATGCGGTAGGCGTCCATAGAATCGCCCTCCAACCCCAGCACAAAGGGCGGCAGATCCCGCAGGCTCTCAATCATCTGCGTAACCGTCCCGGTCTCCACATCCGGCGGCGGCGCGGGGTCCTTCACCCGACCCGCTGGCAGGTCCACCCGAACGGTACAGGTCTGCCCCTCCCAGCTCAGCAGCAAGGTCTGCACTTTTCTCGTTTCAGAGTCATCCTCGCCGGTGGGAGCGTTCCGCGCCAACAGCACCGACCCGCTGGCTCCGCTGAAGTCCAGCGCATCTATTTTCACGAAGGTGTCATCCACAGCGTAGAATCCGGCGTCCTCCGCTGTCATCAGTGCCGCATACGCTTCCACCAGGCTCTTGGGACTGCTCAAGCCCTCATAAACGTAGTCCACTGCCGGGAAGACATCCTCCGTGCTCGCCTCTTCCCCTTCTTCCGGCGTCTCGAGTTCCACCGGGTACGCGTAGACCGTGACATCTCCCCACACTGGCACGGCAGGGATCTGGGTCTCCTCAATCACGTATTCCGCTGGGGCAGCAATGGGTTCTGCCACGGTCTGTTCCGGCTCCTTGGGTTTCAGGAAGAAGAACACGCCCACACCCACTGCGATAGCAATTACGGGCAGAAGCAGCAACAGCTTTTTCTTCCCCTTCTTCCCCGATGCGCCGCCTCCCTCAGCCTCTCCAGTGCCCTCCAGGGCGGCAGCGGCTGCGGCGGCTGCAATCTTTGCCCGCTTTTCCTCTGCTTTCTGACTGGCTTTCTGGGCCTTTTGAGCGGCTTTGTTCGCTTTCTGGGCCTCTTTCTCTGCCTTTTTGGTGGCCTTTTGCGTCTGCTTGACCGCCTTTTTCTCTGCTCTCTCTGCCGCTTTCTGGACCGCTTTTTCCGCTTTCTGGGTGGCGACCTGGACCTGCTGGGCGGCCTTTTCCGCTTTTCTCTCGGCCTTTTGAATGATCTTTTCGGCCTTATCCTGTTTCAAACGCCTCACACTCCTATTTTATCCTGTGGAAAGAACCGCTGTCATCTCTCAATTACAGCGAATCGTCACGGAATCCCGGTTCTTCACCTCATGGCTGAACCCGCACTCCACGCCGT
>CAOJHG010000276.1 GCA_948435975.1 uncultured Oscillibacter sp.
CGGCATACGAGATCCTTACGAGTGACTGGAGTTCAGACGTGTGCTCTTCCGATCGTGCATCAGGCCGAAAATATCGCTCACTAAATCCAACTGGGCCTTTCCGGGCTTGCCGCGGGCCATGTTCAATTGGAGCCCCTGGGCCTTCAGTGCGGCAAAGGTTTCCTGAAGGCCGGCATATTCCGTGCGCCGCTCCTCTGGGGTCATTTGAGAATAGGTTTTCATGGAAATCGGTCCTTTCTTCAAAAAGTCTCGCCTCCCGGCGGATTGCTGACAGGGAAGCCGTCAAGTCTGTTGTCCGTTTCGTCCTCCGGCACGTCCGCTGTCTCCGGGGACGGCGGTACGGCTTGCAGAGGGTCCTCCGGCGGCGTGGCCTCTTCATGGGGCGTTTCACCTTCTCCACCCTCAGTCTGGGGCGCGTCCGCTTCATTTTCCATCTCCTGCCTGGCCGAAGCGGCTTCTGCCAAAGCGGGGCCGTCCAGCAGGAATTCGATCAGCCCTACGTTTTCCTCGGAGGGGTAGCAGTTCACTACCCAGGGCAGGGTCTCCGTCAGTTCCCGCTCCTCCCGAAGCTGGGCCATGGCGTCCTCCACCTTTATCTGACCGTCCTCCCCCCAATAGCCCAGACGCACCGCCAGTTCGCTCTTTCCCTCGTTCAAGGCGTTGTCCAGAAGGCTGTACAGGGCCTCGGGACTGGTAGCGTTGACGACAGACTGGATCTGCTCCAGCGTCCGCCGGTAGCTGATTTGGACCGCGGCCTCGTGATAGGCCCGCTGGCTCTGGCTGGAGGAGGTGATATACTCCACCGCGTAAGCGCCCATAGGAGTTTCCTGCTGAACTTCCGCCGCGGCCCGTTCCAGCGTGTCCGCCACAGAAAGGTCATCCTCAAAGTTGTACAGGCGCAGGGTAGCGGTCTCTGTATGCTGGCCGATGAGCAGAAGAAGGTCGTTCACAATATCCTGATGGTTCTCCGCCCGAAGGGTGCCGGCGGATTCGCTCTCCCAGAACTTGCTGCTGTGAGGCTCCGCAGTGCTGTAGGTGCGTTCCAGCAGCGGCGTACACCCGGTCAGAAGGCAGAGCGCCAGGGAAATCCAACAAATACGCAACCGCCGCGCCCCCTTTCAAAAGCAGAGTCCCCGCATTCCGGTGCTCCAAAAACTATACTACACTTTTCCGCTTCCTGCAAGACGGGAAATGACGGTGTTTCTTTTTCATCCGGCCTGCGCTTCGGGAAAACCGCCGGAAAGGGAACCGCCATCTCACAGTTCCTCCTGCCGGAAGTGGGCGAAGCTCTCCCCCAGAACGTCATGTGCATCGCAGACGATGAGGAACGCGCTCTCGTCCAGCTCGTGGACCCGGCGCTTGATTTCCACGATTTCCCGCTGCTTGAACGCCACCATCAGCACATGCTTTTCCGCGCCGGTGTACGCGCCCTCTCCGCGAAGGATCGTGATACCCCGGTCCTGCTCCCGAAGAAGCCGGTCTGCGATTTCCCGCCAGCGGTCCGAGATGATATAGGCAACCTTCGACGTGTCCAGGCCGTAGAGCACCGTATCCATCACCCGGCTGCACACAAACAGAGCCACCGCCCCATATAAAGCCGACTCGATCTGACCAAAGGCCATCGCCGCCAGGGCCAGCACAACCGCATCCGGCGCCAGCACCAGCCTGCCCAAAGGAAGCCAGGGAAATTTAATTTTCAGAAGCCGCGCCACAATGTCAGTTCCGCCGGTAGTGGCTCCCTGAGAGAAGACCACCCCCAGGCCGAACCCCATCACGGCCCCGCCGCACAGGCACGCCAGCATGGGGTCCATCGGCGGAAAGCGCCCAACCAGGTCCATCCCGTCAATGGCAAGGGAGGACGCCGCCATGGAGAACAGGGATGAGGCCAGCAGGTGGAACCCCAGCAGTCTCCAGCCTGCCAGAAACAATGGAACGTTCATCAAAATGGTAGCCACGCCTACAGGAAGCACCGGAATCCACACGTTGAGCACCTGGGCCAGGCCGGTGATGCCGCCCACCGCCACCTGATTTGCGGAAAAGAAAGCGTTGAAGGATAGGGAGTAAATCAAAGACCCGGCTAAAATGACGCCGTAGCTTTTCAAATGCTTTTTCATGGCTCCTTCACCGCTCCCCAAAAAGTCGTTTGGTCATGTCTGACCGTCCAGCAGTCCAATCTGTTTTTCCTCCCTATCCTCCTGCCGCAGAAGCGCTCCGGCGGCGGGAAGCGTGCGGACCCGGTAGCGGGCCTGATTCACGATGTGCGTTTCCTCCAGGGGCCGGACGTCCTCCAGGCGGTGTTTGGGCTTCAAGGTCATCACCGCCGCGCCCTGGTTGGTGCGGGTGGTCTTGGGGGACAGAAGGGCGGTTTGGAAAATCAGGCAGCGGGACTCGGAGGAATACACCGCCAGTTCCCGCTCTCCGTCCACCCGGCACACGGCCTTGAGGGGGGACTTGTCCGAATACGCCCCTGTGAGCTTCCGCCGGTTGGAGGCGGTCTGGTACGACTTGATATCCACCCGCGCCGCCTTTCCGTTTTCGAAGAAGAAAATCAGTCCGCCGCTGTAGTCTGCTCCCGGCAGGACCATATATACCACGCTCTCCCCGGCGTCCATGCCCAGCTTCGCCGGGAGGTAGTCCCCCAGGACGCTGGCCTTGGTGTCGTCGAAGTCGGCAAGCCGGGCCTTGTAGACCTGGCACTTGTCGGTAAAGAACATGACCTCCGCCGCGCTGTTGGTCTCGAAGCTCTGGCGGGGGCTGTCTCCCTCCTTGTACTTCTGCACACTGCTCATGCGCAGGCTCTGGGGGGTGATTTTCTTGAAATATCCCTCCTTGGAGAGAAAAACATGAACGGGATACGCCTCAGGCGGTTCCTCTCCGGGGTCCTGGGGAAGCTCGTGGGCGTAAACGATGGTGGTCCGCCTGGGTTCGCCGTACTTCTTCGCCGCCTGGCTGAGCTCGTCCCGGATGATTTTCTTCACCCGCTTAGGGTCCTGGAGCACGTCCTCCAGGTCGGCGATTTCATCTTCCAGAGCGCTGGTTTCCTGGACCCGCTTGAGGATGTACTCTTTGTTAATGTTCCGCAGCTTGATTTCTGCTACATATTCCGCCTGTACCTGGTCGATGCCGAAGCCGATCATCAGGTTCGGAACGACCTCTGATTCCCCCTCTGTCTCCCGGATAATCTTGATGGCTTTGTCGATGTCCAGCAGAATCTTTTTCAGGCCCCTGAGGAGGTGGAGCTTATCCTTTTTCTTGTTCATGACGAAGTAGACCCGCCGCTTGACGGAATCGGTGCGCCACGCGGTCCACTCCTCCAGAATCCGACGGACCCCCAGCACGGAGGGCATTCCGGAAATGAGAACGTTGAAGTTGCAGGAAAAGGCGTCCTCCAGAGGCGTCTGCTTGAAGAGCCTGGCCATGAGCTTATCCGCGTCCGCGCCCCGTTTCAGGTCGATGGCCAGCTTCAGGCCGGAAAGGTCGGTCTCGTCCCGCATGTCGGCAATCTCCTTGGCTTTTCCCGCCTTGATGAGGGCCGCCACCTTGTCCATAATGGCTTCCGTGGAGGTAGAGTAGGGAATCTCATAAATCTCGATCAGGTTTTCCGCCTTCACATAGCGCCACTTGGCTCGAACGCGGACGCTGCCCCGGCCGGTCTCATAGATGGACCGGAGGGCGTCAGGGTCGCAGATAAGCTCGCCGCCGGTGGGGAAATCCGGTCCCAGCA
>CAOJHG010000277.1 GCA_948435975.1 uncultured Oscillibacter sp.
GATGCTATTTTACCTTATTTGCTCCTTTGTTGCTATTTCTGAGAACTGCTCTAATTATTACATTGGATAATGGGGGCAAGAGATATGGTAAAGCTGAACGTGCTGGAGCTTCTGAAAAAACAGGGGCGGTCAAAATACTGGCTGTACAAGCAGTTGGGCATGAGCTACCAGAATTTCAACAAGATGGTCTGCAACGAGACGCAGTCCATCAAGCTGGAACGGATTGAAACCCTGTGCATGCTGCTGAACTGCAGGCCCAACGACCTGTTTTCCATCAATTGGGAGCAGACGGACGCAAGTAATAATTGAAGCCGGTACTTTCTTATCGCTGCTTGGGTCGGGCCTTGGTCTTGCTTTTAACAGGCACGGATTTCCGCCGCCTGTCCAGCTCTCCCCGGCACGCTTTCAGCCGTCCTTCCACGGAGGGGCGGTCACTCGTCCTCGCTGTAGGACCGGCTTTGCTACGTAAAGAGGAGCTGCTTCTGGTACCGGGCGAGGCGCGTTGCGACGGAGAATCTTTTTTTGACGAGGCACCCGCAGGGGGTATGCCGCATCCGTAGGGCGGCGAAGCCGCCGACGGCTGCGCAACCGCCTCCTGACGGCCTTTCTCCTGGGGCCGCACCGGCTCCTTGGGGGCCTTCTGGGGGGCCTTTCGCTCCGGAGGGGCCACCTCCTTGCCCTTCTCCTCCCGCTGCTTCTGAGGCCGTTCACGCTCTTCACGCGGGGGCTTCTGTTCCCGCTGGGGCGCAGCGGGTTCCGGGGATAAATAGCCCACCCGCTCGAAGATCATATTGGCCCGATCCAGCTCCGTTACGGGCAGGATTACGTCGATGAGCTTTCCGGTTCCGTCCTTATCCCGAATGGCGGAAAACAGAATCTTCTGCTTCTTTGCCAGCTTGGAAAACTGCCGGTACTGCTCCGGGGACATAGGGAACTGGCGGAGATCCCGCGTCTCCCGCAGCATCTTCCCCAGGTTGATCTTCCCGGAAATGGTCTTGTTGTTTTTTGCCAGCGCCATGGTCAGCGCCAGCATGTTTTTGAGGGCTGAACCGCCCAGCCGGACGGCCACCTCGCTGCCGGAGAGCATCATGCGCACCAGCTGGTCAGCGGCTTCACCGCCTCCGATGTTCATTGTGGAGTACCTCCTTGGTTTCAAGATTTTCAATGGAACGCTTCATATTCGGAACCTTCTCTATCACCTCCTCGCACAGGACCAGCTTTCGCCGCTCCGCCCGGATGGAGCGGTTGAGCTCCGCCAGCTGGCGGTACAGTTCCGCCTTCTCTGCCGCCAGCCGCTCACGGGGGATGCCGCAGCGTCCAGCAGGGTGGACGCCTCTGCGTACCGGGCGGCTTCTTCCTCCATGCCGGAGAGGCCCTCGTCATAGAGCCGCCTGGCTTCCGCCAGAGACTCCACATCGGCCAGAGCGGCGTAGAGAACGCGGCGCTTTTTCTTCCGCACGTTGAGGATGGTCCGCTGCTTCATCAAACTGGCCAGTGTATCCTCTGTGCGGGTCTGGAACGCCGTCATGTCCTCCTGGGTAGAGATGCTGTTCTCCCGGAGGAACGCAAACTGCTCCCGGCAGTGCTCGAACCGAATGACCTCTTTCCGAAGCTGGGGCGTCATGCGGGGCGGATACTGCCGCTTTTCGATCTTGCCGAGGACATATAAGTAATGGACGTACAGCGCCAGAAAACCCGTGTATTTCGGGTGCTTCTTGTAGGGCCGGTAGGGGGCACGATAGGCAGATAGCAAACGCTGCCCGGCCTCGATGGCGGACAGGTTCCCCAGAATAGCGGCCTGGATACCATCCTCCGTAAACATTGGATTCTTTCGGCCTGGGATCATAAACCTCTCCTGCCCCCGCAGGCGGAAGCCCAGGCGGTTCCCGTGGCTGATCTCCCAGCCCATGTGTTCCATGAGCATAAAGAAGTGGCCCATGTCGTTGGCGTCCTCGATGGCCGTCCGCAGATCCGCCTCCAGCATGGAGCGGAAGGTGGGCTGGCCTCTGGATTGCCTCAGCCATTCGATGTAGCTGACGGCATTGGAGGAATCACCCTCTATGATGACGGACAAGCCGTGCTCCTGGCAGAGACGGTCCGAAGCGGCGCGGAGCTGCTTGTAGTAGGTCTGGGCGTTGCTGTGGTATTTCCTGCCGGTATCCGCATTGACGGAGTTAAAAATCAGGTGAGCGTGGATATGCTCCTTGTCCACATGGACGGAGATCACCGTTTCAAAGCCCGGCAGGTGTTCCTCCACAAACTCCCTGGCGATCTCCAGCGCCAGCTCCGGCGTGACCTCGCCGGGCTTGAAGGATTGAATCACATGGTAATATTGGACGCCGTCCATTTTGCCATAAGCCTGCTTGGTATCCAGCATCTCACGGGCCTCCCGTCCTGGGTCGCAGTTCAGGTGTACGGTGAGGAGGACGCCCGTTTTTTCTTCATTGAGAATATAACTGATACCATCGGCCAGAGGTCCCTTCCGGGCGAGAATTTTTGTGACAGCCATTACTTTTTCGCCACCTCATACATCAGCTCATAGACCTGATCCAGCAGGAACAGGCCCCGCCTGGCGTCCTCAGCCCTGGCGATCCCGGCGTTGACGCTCCGGGCGATCTGGTTGATATTCACGCCGATTTTATGCACCTCCCAGCGCAGGTCCTTGATCTCCTGGGAGGGCTTCGCCCGGATAGGGTTCCCCTCCATGAGCCGGACGAGATCGGCCCGTTTGCTGAGGCCGCAGGCTTTGGCCTGTTCCGTCAGCCGCCGGTACTGCTTCTGGGTCAGTTCTATGTGCAGGTGATGTTTTTTCGCTTGTTCAGCGATATGATTACCTCCTTTTGGGAACATAGGAAAAGCCGCTGCGGCTGCAGCGGCTTTGTCAGTATTCCTTTTCAGCGGGCAACGATACCCGTCTTGATGGGAAATTGCGGGTCCTGCTTTGTCAGCGCAAGCAAACGGCAGGCAGCGCCCTCCGGGTGGTTCCTGCCGGCCTCCCACGCCTCTACGGTCTTGACGCTGACACCCATGTACTGTGCGAAAACCGCCTGGGTAAACCCTGTGCTCTTTCGGATTCCCTTGATCTCTGCGGCATCATAGCGGTCCACCGGCGTCACAGACAGCTTTGTGGTTCTGGCCTCCAGTGTGCCCTGCTCATAAGCAATGGCCTCCTCCAATCCCGTTTTGATCTTATCAAAGACGCTCATTGCGATCCCTCCTCCGGCTTTCTATCCAGCTCATTTTCGAGAATTTCCACCAGCTTCTTCAGCTCGTTTCTCTCCGCCTTTGTCAGGTTATCCTTTTCATTCTTAGGATATGCGGTCAGCAGGTACAGTTTCTCACGAATTTCAAAATCCACATAAATGACCCGCACGCTGCCGCTCTTGCCGCGGTTCTCAAAGGCAAACCGCATTTTCCGAACACCGCCGGTACCCTGCATGATGCGTCCCACCTGCGGATTGGCCAGCAGTTCCTCCTGGAGTCTCCGCAGATCCGTATCTGTCAGACCAAGGGACTTCCAATCGCTGCGGAAGAAAGGCAGCTCCACAAAAATCCTTGTCAATCCTATCACCACCTGCCGTTATTATACCCTATTTAATAGGGGCTGTCAAACACTTTCTGCCCGCAGGCGGCATAGGGGACAGGGGGATGTTTCCCCTGCAAGCGCGCAAAATGTACATTTGCGCTATGCTTGCGCCGACACCGCCCA
>CAOJHG010000278.1 GCA_948435975.1 uncultured Oscillibacter sp.
ATCTCCTGCTGATTGACCCCCAGGCGGGCGCGATGCTCCTTCAGCCGGTTATATAATGGCATTCCATCACCTCTTTCCGTCCTTGCCTTGTCAAGTTTCTTTGTCGATATGACAATTATTCTTGTCATTCATAGTGTAGCACTGACAAGTATCGTTGTCAATAGGGGATTGCAAATTCCCCCAAAAATCCTTCTGCCTGTCTTGGGGCATGTTTGTTTCCTGTCAGGCTTTCGGTCTTTTTAAGAATGCTGTGGTCCTGTTTTGCACTGTTTCGCGGGATATTGAAAAAAGTTTTGTAAAATTTTTAGAAATCCCCCAATTTTTTATAGCGCGGCTCACTTTAGTATGCTATACTGTACGCTGTAAAATTGGGCGGGGTCATTGTGCCCCAGGAGAGGGAGGTATTTTTTATGGCAAACCGCATCGCCATCACCATTTGCGGAGAAGAATACACCTTTATTGCAGAGGAGTCCGCCGATTACATGCACAAGGTCGGCGCTTATGTGGGCGAGAAGATGGAGGAAATCCTGGACAGCAGCAAGGTGGGCCGCACTGACGCCGCCGTACTCACCGCTACCAACATTGCAGACGAGCTTTTCAAGGCCCAGGCCGCAGCCGAGCAGCTCCGGCGGCAAATCAAGGGCTATCTGGACGAGGCCGCGAAAGCGCAGGCCCAGGTCAGCGAGATGAAGCGGGAAATCCTCCGCCTTCAGCAGCGCCTGGACAACCGGAACCCGACATGACGCCGGAACTGCTGGCCCCCGCCGGTTCTCCCCAAGCCCTGGAAGCCGCGGTGGAAAACGGCGCGAAGGCAGTCTATCTGGGCTGGGGCGGATTTCACGCCAGGCGGGGCGCACAGAATTTCTCGGACGAAGAATTTGCCGCCGCAGTATCCTACTGTCATATCCGGGGCGTCAAGGTCTTTCTCACCCTGAACATCCTCCTAACCAACCGGGAGCTTCCCGCCGCGCTGGAAACCGCCCGCACCGCTTCCCGCCTGGGAGTGGACGCGGTGCTTGTGCAGGACTGGGGGTTGTTCCGCCTTCTCCATGAGACGCTGCCGGACCTCCCCCTTCACGCCAGTACGCAGATGAGCCTGTTTACCTCCGGCGGCGTGTTGGAGGCGGCTGCGGATGGGTGCCGGCGGGTGGTCCTGGCCCGGGAGTGCTCTCGGGAAGAAATCAAGACCATCTGCCGGACCTGCCCCGTTGAAATCGAAGTCTTTGTCCACGGTGCGCTGTGCATGTGCTACTCTGGACAGTGCGCCATGAGTGCCGTCCTGGGCGGGCGTTCCGGCAATCGGGGCCGCTGCGCTCAG
The DNA here is from genome assembly GCA_948435975.1 of uncultured Oscillibacter sp. GTDB lineage: Bacteria > Bacillota > Clostridia > Oscillospirales > Oscillospiraceae > Oscillibacter. The sequence goes on from CAOJHG010000278.1 coordinate 1,319, forward strand.
CCCTGCCGCCTGCCCTACAGCGTGAACCATTCCCCTGTTCAGCATCCCTTGAGCTTGAAGGACAACTGTCTTGCTTCCTGTCTCCCGGACCTGGAGGACTTGGGGGTTGCCTGCTTAAAGATTGAAGGCCGGATGCGCCGTCCTGCCTATGTCGCCGCCGTTACCGGGATTTACGCCCGGCTCCTGGAGGAACGGCGGGGACCCACCCGGGCGGAAATGGATATTTTAGAGCAGGCGTTTTCCCGCTCTGGGTTTACTGACGCCTATTGGCAGGGGCGGCATGGTCCGGAAATGCTGGGGACAAGGCCGGAAAACGCCTCCGAATTTATACTGCCGGGCCTGCCGCCCGTGGATACTGCGGTCCCTGTGGAATTCACCTGCCAGATCAGGGCTGGAAAGTCTTCCTGGCTCCGTGCGGACGACGGAACAGGCAATGAAGTCACCGTCACCGGCCCGGTCCCAGAGCCTGCCGGACGCCGTCCTCTGACTGCGGAGGACCTATCCGCCCGGCTGGGGAAGACCGGCGGGACCCCTTACCGCTGCGCAAAGGTTGACGCTGAGGTGGAGCCGGGACTCTTTCTGCCCGCTGCCGCAATCAACGCACTCCGCCGGGACGCACTGGAGGCTTTGAGCGCCGCCCGTTCCGCCGTGCCTGTCCGCTTGGAACGCTTTCCGCCGCCGCCCCTGCCAGAGACCCGCTGTGAACAGGACGCGCCGCAGTTTACTGTCTCCGTCGTCAGTGCCGCCCAGTGGACCGGCGGACTGCTGGAGCTGGGTCCGGCCCGTGTCTATGCGCCCTTGGAGGTCCTGGCGGAACTGGCCGCCCTGCCTGAGCCGGAAACCGCGTTTTGCGCCATTCTCCCCCGTGTGTGGCGGGACCGGGACGAGCCGGAATTAAAGTGGATGCTGGAAAAGGTCCGCGCTCTGGGGGTCACCGGCGTGCTGGCGGGGAATCTGGGCCATCTTCCATTGGTCCGCGGCATGGGCTTCCTTCTGTATGGCGACTTCGGCCTGAATGTCTTCAACAGCTATTCTCTGGCCTATCTGCGGGACAAGGGGCTTGCTTCCGCCTGTCTTTCCTTTGAGCTGCGGTTCGCCCAAATGCGGGATATGCAGAAAATCCTCCCCGCTGAGGCGATTGTTTATGGCCGGCTCCCCCTGATGCTTACGGAAAACTGCATCGTCCAGAACGCTGGAGAGTGCCGCTGCGGGGAACCGAATTTCCTTCATGACCGTACTGGCGCGGCGTTTCCTCTGCTTCCCGCCTGGGGACACCGGACAGAGCTTCAAAACAGCCGGGTCCTATGGCTGGCGGACCGTCCTGATTACCGGCGGCTTGGATTGGCCTATGCCCGTCTCCGCTTTACCACGGAATCCCCGGAGGAATGCGCGGCGGTCTACCAGCAATACCTTCAGGAAAAGCCTATGCCGGAGGGTGCGCTGTTCACACGGGGACTCTATCAGCGGGGCGTGGAATGATTTCCCGCTGCTGGAACTCCAATTCAAATCGCAGTATTTCCTGTAAATAATACAAACTGCAATCAGATATGGAGCGTAGAATCATCATGACAAGCATAACTGGAAGCACAATTGTACTGGCCTCCGCCTCTCCCCGCCGCCGGGAGCTGCTGGAGCGCATCGGCCTGACAGATTTCGTAGTTCGGGTTCCAGAGGTGGAGGAATCGTACCCCGATGGACTGACGCCGCCGGAAATCGTGGAATACATCTCCCGGGAAAAGGCCGCTGCCGCCTTCTCACTGTGCAGGGCCCAGGACATCATCATCACAGCAGATACCATGGTCTTTCTGGACAGCCGCCGCCTGGGGAAGCCTCACAGTGAGGACGAGGCCCTGGAAATGCTCACCGCTCTCCAGGGACGCCGCCATACTGTCTGTACCGGCGTTACCGTGCGGCGCGGCGGGGAATCTATTACGGAGTCCGAATCCACCAGCGTCTATTTTCGCTCCGCCTCCGAAGAGGAACTGAAACGCTATATCCGCACTGGCGAGCCTATGGACAAAGCCGGGGCTTACGGTGTTCAGGGCCTGGGCGCACTGCTGGTAGAACGTCTGGAGGGGGATTTCTTCAACGTCATGGGACTGCCGGTCCTGCGCCTCTCCCGGATGCTGGAGCGGTTTGGGGTCTCTCTGCTGTAAGGGAACGGCCCTGGTTTCTCCACACCAGTCAAAAACGGCGTTCCGCAAAACTCCATCTTTTCGTTAGTGAAAGGTGTTTGATTTGAAAAATTTCCTGAAAAACAACGGCCTCTGGATTTTATTTGCCGCAGCGGTCATCTCCGTGGGCATGGCGGCGCTGTCCCTCATGAGCACCACCTCTTCTCCCCTGGTCAACATCACTAATTCCATCGTCTCCCCCTTC